>NZ_JBQYSN010000036.1:0-43717 GCF_052686535.1 Agrobacterium sp. DKPNP3
GACTGCTGCCTTGCGTGCCGGCGTATCCCACCAGCCCGGCGAGCTCGTGGACAGCGCACCCATCAATGCGGGCTCCGGGAGGAAGGGGCTGTGGCTGATGTAAATATCCCAAAGCTTGGGATCGGCCCGGCGCTGTGTCAGCGTCGCCCAGTCCACCACCTGCATGTCGACCTTGAAGCCGGCGAGTTTCAGATATTCGGCTGCGACCTGCGCCATTTTATAATGGAATTCATATTGGCGGCTGGTGAGAATGCGAAGCGGCTCGCCATTATAGCCCGCAGCCTTCAGCTTTTCGGCTGCAGCTTCGGGATTGCCGACATTGTAATTGCCCTCCACGCCCTCTTCCGTGTGCCAGGAAAAGTTATCCGGATAATAGGCGCCATCGAGGGCGTAGAACTCCGTATTGCCGAAAGCAGCAGCCAACATGTCTTCCGTATTCAGCGCCTCGGCGACAGCCTTGCGGACCTCAAGCTTGGATGAAAGCCCTTCCTTGGTGTTGAAGACAAAGACCGGGAACCCGAAGGGCTTCAGCATGAGCGGCTGCGACGCCGAAGACGACTTCACCTTGTCGAAGGATTCAACGGGAATGGAATCGACGTAGTCATATTGTCCCGAGACGGCAGCCTCAACGCGTGTGTTCGGATCGGGCACCGGCACAAAGCGGATTTCATCGAGATATTGGTGGCGGGCTCCACCGTAACCGTCGCTTTCGCCGTCGCGGGATTTGTAGCCATCGAAGCGAACGAGCTGGATATATTGGTCGGCCTTACGCTCCTTCAACATATAGGGGCCGGTGCCGATGAATTCGGCCATCGGCTCCGCCTGCTTTTCAGCCGGGAGAATGATGGCGGCGGAATTGTTGAAAGCGAGGAGCGACGTCAGCGGCGCATAGGGCTGCTTCAGGGTGATCGCGACCGTTCCGGCGTCGGGTGCGGAGATGTTCTCGATAAATCCGGCTGCCTGTTTGCCACGAGAGGCAATCTTCATCCAGCGTCCGAGCGAGGCGACGACGTCTTCCGATGTCATGTCGCTGCCGTCATGGAATTTAATGCCCTGGCGCAGCTTGATCGTATAGGTCTTGCCATCGGCGCTAATCTCCGGCAGCGCCTCCGCCAGAAGCGGCGTCACCTTCCAGCTCTTGTCGAAGGTGTAGAGCGTTTCGAAGATATGCTGCGTGACGATGCCGACAAGATCGGCCGTTGACGCCATCGGATCGAGGGTCGGCGGCTCGCCGATCGTCGCGACATTGATCACGCCGCCCTTCTCTTGGGCCATCAACACACCCGGCGCAAGCAGCAAAGCGGCAGTGGCGAGAAATGCAAGTTTACGTCTCATGGTTAAGCTCCCAGCTCTTACGTGTTCCATTATTATGTTATATGCATCTTTATAACAGAATATATCGATAAGACGCCTTGTCAATCACAATGCGTGCGACGAAGCACTCGAAGATCGGGATTGGGGTCGCGGGAGAGGAAACGGTCCGCAGCGGGCTTGTAAGGTTAGGATGGCTTTGGAGCCTCCAGACGCGGAGATCCGGGTGATACTCGCGGGGTCTGTCCTGAGCGACCAACCGTTGCATTGCCTATGAAGCAAGGCGTTCGCTGCCCGGCGCCATATTCGCCATTACAAAAGTTTAAGGTGATTTTGCAGCGCATTGGGTGTCTTGTGGAGGAAAGCTGCTCCCAAGGCTTGCCGCACATGTTCGGGAAACATGTAATTTCATTCGCGGAATCGTCAGATGAAACGTTTCTGGACCGCCCTTAGCGTTCTTGCCATCGCAGCCGCCGGCGGCTGGTATTTCAGGGATCGCCTGCCACTCGACCAAATCCCGTATTTCAAACAGTTTGCCGTCTCGCCGCAGCCAACCGGCGCGGAAACCGCAGCGCAATCGACTCAGAACGGCCCGCCTGCCCGGCAGCAGGGGCAAAGACAAGGTGGGCGGCGCAACGGAGCACCGCCGACAGTCAGCACCATTGCCGTCAGCAAGGCGACACTGCCGATGGATGCGACAGCGACCGGTTGGGCAGTCGCAGCCGACATCACCAATATTGCGCCTCTTCAAGCTGGCCTTGTCACCGAAATCGCGGCGAAGGACGGCCAGCATATCAAGGCTGGCGATCTGATCCTCAAGATGGATGATCGCATCGCACGCGCCGCAGTGGACAAGGACAAGGCCAATATTGCCGCCGATCAGGCCACGCTTGAGCAGACGGAGGCAGCTTTCCAGCGTGCCGCCAACCTCGTCAAGCAAAGCGCCGAGTCCCAGCAGGTGCTGGACCAGGCAAGAGCGGCCCGCGAGAGCGCCAGCGCAAAGATCGACGCGGATAAGGCAACGCTTGCATCGGATCAGGTGACGCTCGAGCATATGGAAATCCGCGCACCCTTCGATGGACGGCTGGGCGATATCACGGTTAGTCCCGGTGCCTATCTCAGCGCCGGCATCAATATTGTGACGATCACCAAATATGATCCCATTTCGGTGAGCTTCCGGCTTTCCCAGCGGTACCTGCCGCAATTGCGTGAAGGCATCGCGAAGGATACCGCTGTCGATGTCGATCCCGCCGCAACCGGCGGTGAGGCCATGTCCGGCGCGCTGCGTTTTTACGACAATACGGTCGACCAGGCATCCGGTACGGTCTTGGCCAAGGCGGAATTCAAGAATGATCGCGGCCTTTTGTGGCCCGGCCAGTCCGTTAATGTGACGGCTCACTTCATTTCAGACGACGAGATGATCATCGTGCCGACCGTTGCCGTGCGGCCGGGACCGAAGGGCAACTTCGTTTATACCGTCGATAATGATCATCATGCGCATATGACCCCCGTGGAGGTCGCCCGCTCCAATGGAGATTCGACCGCCTTAGCAAGCGGCCTCAATGGCGGCGAACACGTGATCGTCGAAGGACAGTCCGGACTCGCCGACGGTCAGACGGTGGTCGAGCAGTTTTCCGATAAGGGCGGCACAGCCGGTAACCTGGCCGCCAACATCCAGCAGGACAAGGTGGGCGGCCAATGATCCCAAGTTTCTGCATCAACCGCCCTGTCGCAACCACGCTTCTTGCCATCGGCCTCGTGCTCGCCGGGCTTGCGGGCTTCCGCCTGCTCCCCGTCGCCGCCCTGCCGAAGGTGGATTTTCCAACGATCAACGTTTCTTCATCCCTGTCTGGCGCTTCGCCACAAACCATGGCGACATCGGTGACGACGCCGTTGGTCAAGCAATTCGAGACCATTCCAGGCGTGAGCGAAATCAGCGCCACGAACACGCTCGGCAACAGCTCGATCGTGCTTCAGTTCGACCTCAATCGTGATATCGACGCCGCCGCGGCCGATGTTCAGGCCGCAATCTCACGCGCACAACGGCAGTTGCCGAGCAACATGACGACGACGCCGAGCTATCGCAAGACGAACCCGGCCGATGCGCCAGTGTTGCTGCTTGCCGTCAACAGCAAGGAAATGCCCACCAGCAAGGTGGATGAGATCGCCGAAAACATCATCTCACCGCTTCTCTCCACCATCTCGGGCGTTGCCCAGGTCAGTATTTATGGCGCGCAGACCTATGCGGTCCGTATCGGTCTCGATCCAGCGCAGCTTCAGGCAAGAGGCCTTGGTGTCGACACTGTCACCACGGCCATCGCCCAGGCCAACAATCAGGTGCCTGTCGGCGCGCTCCAGGATGATAATCAACGGTTGACGATCGAAGCTGATACGCAGCGGACCAACGCAGACGCCTTCCGCTCACTGGTCGTTTCAACCACCAATGGCGCAAGGATCCACCTCGGCGATATAGCCAATGTCACCGACAGCATCGACAACACCAATGCCGGCAGTTGGTTCGATGGCGACCAGGCGATCATTCTCGCCGTGCAGCGTCAGCCCGACGCCAATACGGTAGAGGTTGTCGACGCCATCAAAGCGAAGTTGCCCGCGCTGCGGCAGCAATTGCCGCCTTCTGTGAATATCAACGTGATGAACGACGCTTCGACAGCGATCAAGGATGCGATCTCCGACGTTCAGTTCACGCTGTTTCTGACCATTGGCCTTGTAGTTGCGGTCATATACCTCTTTACCGGCCACCTCACCGCAACCATTATTCCCGGCCTCGCGGTGCCGCTGTCGCTCATAACGGCTTTCGGCATGATGTATGTGCTTGGCTACAGTATCGATAACATCTCCCTGCTCGGCCTGACTTTGTCTGTGGGGCTGGTGGTGGATGACGCGATCGTCATGCTGGAGAACATTCTGCGCCTGCATGAGGAGGGCCTGCCGATGCGCGAGGCTGCGCTGCAGGGTGCCGCGGAAGTCAGCGGCACTATCCTGTCGATGTCGGTCTCGCTGGTTGCCGTTTTCATCCCCATCCTGTTGATGGGCGGTGTGATTGGCAGGCTCTTCAACGAATTCGGCATGGTCGTCACGCTCGCGATCATGGCATCGGCGCTGGTTTCACTGACGGTGACGCCCATGCTCGCCTCGCGCCTCTCCGGCCACACTTCCAGACCGCCGGCGATCATTCGCTGGTTCGATGCCGGGTTCGAACGCACGCTGCGTGGCTATGGCCGCACGGTCAGCTGGTGCCTTTCCCACCGGGGTATCGTGCTCGCGTCTTTTCTCGCGTCCATCGCTGCCTCTGCCTTCCTCTTTGAGACGCTGCCGTCGAGCTTTTTCCCGCAGGAAGATATTGGCCGCCTTTCCGTTTCGACACAGGCGCGCGAGGATATTTCCTATGCGGCGATGCGTGATCTTCAGGCGCAGGTCGCCGACCAGATTCGGAAAAACCCGGCCGTTGTCCATGTCACTTCCATTGTCGGCGGCAATTCCCGCAACCCGCTGAACAACGGGTCGATGTTCGTGGAACTGAAACCCAAGGAAGAGCGTGCTCCGCTGAGCCAGGTGCTGGCGGAACTGGGGCAGGCAACATCGAAGGTCGCAGGCATCCGCACCTACATCAATCCGCAGCAAAGCCTGCGTTTCGGCGGACGCAGCTCCGCAAGTCAATATCAGCTCGTGGTTCAGGGCCTGAACGCCGACACGACGACCGAGTGGTCGAACAAGCTGATGGAGGCGATGCGCCGCGACCACACATTTACTTCCGTCACATCCGACGCCCAGAATGGCGCGATCGCAGCCACGATTTCAGTTGATTCAGAAAAAGCCGCCGCCTTCGGCATTACCAATGACCAGCTGCGCAAGACGCTGGAAATGTCTTTCGGCGGTTATACGGCAGCGCAAATCCAGTCGACTGGCGATAGTTACGACGTCATCGTCGAATTTGACAGCTCCAAACCCTGGAGCGCTGATTTTCTCAGCGACATCAATATCCTCTCCGCCAAGTCAGGCGTCCTCGTTCCGCTGTCCAACTTTGCTTCGCTCACGCGCACGCAGGCGCCTGTCACCATCAACCAGACGGGCCAGCTTGTCTCCACTACCATCTCCTTCAACCTACCGGATGGGGTCGCGCTTTCCGATGCCACAAGCCGGATCGACCAGATCAAAACGACCATCGGTCTGCCGCAGGATGTCTTCACCAGCTATGGCGGCACGGCGGCGATCTTCCAGCAGAGTCAAGGGAATACCGGCATCCTCATTTTGGCAGCTGTGTTGACGATCTACGTTGTGCTGGGCGTGCTCTATGAAAGCTTCATCCACCCGCTGACCATCCTCTCCGGCCTGCCGGCCGCTGCCTTTGGCGCACTGGTAGCGCTTAAGGTGATGGGCATGGATTTCTCGATCATTGCGCTGATCGGCCTCTTGATGCTGATCGGCATCGTCAAGAAAAATGCGATCATGATGATCGACGTGGCAGTGGAGCTCATACGCGAAAAGGGCGAGGCGCCGGCGACCGCCATTCACGAAGCCTGCGTCCGGCGTTTCCGGCCGATCATGATGACGACCTTCTGCGCCCTTCTCGGGGCCCTGCCCATCGCACTCGGCTCCGGCGCAAGTTCGGAACTGCGCCAACCACTTGGCATCGCGGTGGTCGGTGGTCTTATCGTCTCGCAATTGCTGACGCTCTTCATCACGCCCGTCATTTTTGTGGAATTGGACCGATTTGGCCGGTTCCTGTCAGGGTTGTTTTCCCGCAAGAAAAATGTCGAGCCCCATGCGCCACAGCAGGAACAGGGCGCGAAACCTGAGCCGGATTCCGTAGCGGCCTAGCGCATTTCCTCAAGGCGTTTCAACGCCTGGGGAAACCCTTTTCCCTGCAGCTGAAACGAGACAATGCGACCCTGCAGATCGGGCGCCTCGATTGTGAGTGTCTGTTCCGCCTTCAGCGCCGAGACCAGCTCGACAAAGGGCGAGAAGGAAACAACGCAGCCAACCGGTAAGCAAGTGCTGACCTGCACCTCCTGCAAGCGCATATTTCCCGATTTGACGGAAAAGAGCTTGGTGACGGCCAGACCAAAGGGCAGAACCATCGTGCCAGCAAGCTTCCCCGGTGCTTCTTCACCGGCGAGCCGGAACTCCACGGAAACGACGAGCTTGCGGGTCTTCTCCTCCAATTGCACCTGGGCCATCGCGCAGGGCCGCTTCGTCTCCTGGGTCGCGCCAGAGGCTTTCTCGGGGCCATCGTCATTTCCGGGTGCAGTACAGGCGAGCTGCCAGCTTCCGTGAGCCTCGTGCAAGGATGCTGCGCCTTGCGACGTCTCCTGTGCAGCTGCGCTGTCGAGAGAAAATGCGACGAACAGAGCCATAGCACTTGCGCAACGCGTATTTTTACACCGCATCAGAAACGAACCCCAAGTTCGGCGGCAGCGGACTGATCCAGCAGGCCAGCGCCAAAAACTGCACCATAACGGAATGTCAACGTGGCGGACGGCGTGAGATCGTAGCTTAGCCCCAGATTAAGTATTGCTGCGTCTCGCGAACCTGTCGTGCTCGCGATCGAAAACTCCTCGCCGCCGTCGTAGAAAAGGCTGCTGCCCATGGCAGTGTCGCCGTAATTGTGACGCCAGGCGAGATCGAACATTGCGCGGCCAAGCATGCCTTCCAGCGCGACCTCCCTTGTGATGCGCGCACCGAGCGTCGTGGAAAGCTGTTCGTAGCGTGCCGACGCTGAGGACACGGCGGCGATCCCGCCTTTTTCGCCAAAAGCGTCGGTACGGCTGTTTACGTAGGCGATGTTGGCATAGGGCTCGACATGGGTCAGATCGAAATCGAAACGCCAGGCTGCTTCGGCAAAGACCTGCGACGTCGAGCCGCCATAGCTGGCGGAGAGGTTTTCGCTGAGTGTCGAGAAAGAGACCGATCGGCGCGTATCCATATCCTGAAACGCATGGATCGCCCCAAACCGCAGAGACGCAGGCCCGATCATTGTGCCCGCATAAGCAGCCACATAATAACTGTCGACCTCTGCTGAAGCAGCAAATGTCGTCTGGTCAATCCTCTCGTGGCTGTAACCGCCCGCCACACCGGCGCGCCAACTTTTACCGAGCTCACCATCAAGTCCGAAGAGAGTGCCGCCGCCCTTTCTATCAACCGATGAGCCATTGCCATCGCCATCAACACGTCCACGCGACCCGAAACCGCTGGTCCAGAAGCTCGGCGATCCTTCATCCTCGAACAAGAGGTCCCCGTCTTCCTTCCCATAAGCGACGGGCATGATTGGCCGTGCATCGATGCTGTCGAAGGCGCGGCGCAGCCGATCCAGAATAACGTCCCGGGTCTGGCTGCTGCGATTGACCAGGGTCATGGCAACCGACGGATGGATTTCTCCGGCAAGCTGCGAAAATGCCAGTTGCGTTTCACCGCCCTGAAGGAAAATGGCGGACTGATACAGGGCTGCATTTTCTCCGAGGGCCTGAACGGCGTTGGCCGCTGCTCGGGCATTGGCTGTGGTGGTTTGCGCGGCAAGAGATCCGGGGGCCGACGATGTCGGGCTGAACGACAGATAAGCGGTGCCAGTGTCGTCGCTCTTTGCGACAGTCGCGGTCAGATAGGCAAAATTCTCATCGATCCGGGCGAAAGCGCCGGTTATGCCACCCGTCGCAGTGAGGATCTGGTAGCGCGTGTTCAGACTGAAAGCAGATCGGTTCGTCAGCGGCGTGACGACGAGGGTTACGTCATTGGCGATTGTTACGGTACCGTTCACCGCAAGCCTGTCGGAATTACCGGCGGTATCTATATCAACCGCATATTTGGCGCCCGCAGCGAATGTAGCGTCGCCTGTCGATGTCAACGTACCGAGCGGATTGCCCGGAGCCAGCGTACCGCCCGGACCGATAGCAAGGCCGGCAACAGTACCCGTACCGCCGAGCGTCGCGCCGTCGCCCACTGAAACCGCGCTTGCCAACGAGCCATTGACGGTCAGTTTTCCGCCTGAGACCGTCGTCGGGCCCAGATAAGTGCTGACGGCCGAGAGTTCGAGGTCGCCTGCGCCGGTCTTTTCGAAGCTGCCCGTGCCGTGAATCGCATTCGAAAGCCTCCCGGCGCCATCCACGACCAACGCCGCGTCATTGGCGATCTCGCCGGAGCCAAAGCTTCCCGCGGTTCCCTTCAAGGTACCGCCGGATATCGTGGTGCCGCCGGAATAGCTGTTGTTTCCAGCAAGCGTCGTCACGCCATTTTCCGCAACAACGCTGCCCGCTCCCGAAATATCGGCCTTGACGAGGTAGGCCGTCTGCGAGTGATTGAAAACGATCCGGCCAGCGCCGGCTCCAAAGCTGATCGCCTGAGCATCGATGGTACCGGCCGAACGGGCCGTCTGCCCGGAAGCTGCGCCGACATTCAAGACGCCAGCCGAACCGGCAGAGGACGCAATGAGGATGGTAGGCGCCGCGAGCGCTGCGCCGCCTGTTACTTCAACGCTGCCGTCCCCGGCAGAGCCGATGACCAAGGTTTCGCCAACGGAGACGCGCGAGCCGATGCCGTTGACGAGGACGGCACCATCAGACCCCGCCGAAGATCCCACGGAAAGCTGATGGGCATCGAGCGACGCACCATTCGTCACAATCAAACTGCCGGAACCGGATTGTCCGACCGTCATGCGGCCGGAGGCCCCAAGGCCGTTATCGATGTAAGCCGTTATATTCGAGCCGGCACCTGTGATGGTCATCGTTCCCGATGAGCCCGAGAGATCCCCCAGGACCACCTGCCCCGCCCGGATATTTCCGCCGGCGCTGGCTGTAACCTCGGCCGAAGCCGTGCCCTGATAACCGGCGATCAAGGTGCCGGTCATCGTCCAGCTGGAGCCACCGCCGGTAACGGTGACCGATGATGACGAACCGCTGAGCGCAGCGACGACACCGTTTCTACTCTCGACAGCGCCCCCGGCTTCAACCGACATCACAGCGTTGCCACTGCGACCGACGATAATGTCGCCCCCGCTGCGCAACGTACTGCCAGCGCCGGAAATCCGGGCGGAGCCCGTACTGGCGACACTATTGCCGAGTACGACGGCTTGACTGCTGACGATGCCGCCACCCGTTACGGTCAGGGACCCGGTGCCGGCATCGCCGATCGCAAGTCCGCCACTGCCGACCGTTAAGGCCGATCCCTCACCATCGATAATGGCTGCCCCGGTCGCCCCGGCAACAGAGCCGAGCCGGGCGGCGGTGCTCTTAACCTTGCCACCGGCGGTCACATTCAAGGTTCCGTTGCCGGAAGCCCCACCGGGATCGGCGACATCGCCACCGACCTGAAGATCGCCCGTGACCCATGTAGACCCGTCGCCGGCCACGCTCGCAACGGAAGTGGAATGGCGTCCGATGATGGCGCTGTCGCTGGTCGCTGACGCCGCTGCCTCAACAGTAAGGTGCGCACTGCCCTCGTTTCCGATGACCAACTGACCGGTTTCCAGTGCCGAGCCAAGCCTGCTAAGGGTGACTTGGCTTCCCGACGCGGAGGAAAGATTGGCAATGACGGTCGTGGTTTCGCTGAGGAGTTTTCCGCCTCCCGTCACCGTCAGTGTGCTGACACCGGCATTGCCGATGACGGTGCCGGCCGCAACCGTCCAGCGGCTGCCGGCGCCCGATATAAGCGCGTCACCTTCCGTTCCTGCCCCATCGCCCAGAACGGCCCTGTCGCTATTTACCGTGCTTCCGGCAAGAATTTTCAGGTCGCCCCTGCCGCCGCTGCCGGATGGCGCGGCGCTGGCACCGTATCCCACAAAGATCGTGCCTGCTGTAACAAGAGTGGACGAGTTGTCGAGTGTCAGGGAGCCGTTCCCTGTTGCCCCTTCGCCGATGTAGACGGTGCCGGTCGAGGTCGCGCTACCGTGTAAAAGGGAGAGGGTACCGACGCCGTTACCTCCGACCGATAAGAGACCGTGGTTTTGAAGGGTCGCGCCCGAGAACGTGACGGTACCGCCAATTCCCGCGCCGACCCCAACGCTGAGCGAATTTGAAAAAAGGCTCCCATTGATAACCAAAGTACCGGACGAAACTTGTCCGACCGTGACGGAATTGGCCATGGCAGATGTGCTGGTCGCGAGGACCGGGCCATCGCCGTTGATCAACACGTCATCGCCGGCATCGGGCACCCGGGCTGAGGGCGCCCAGTTCGTCGAGGTAGACCAATCGCCGCCCGGAACGCCGTTCCAGTTCAGGGTTTCCGCCCAAGCACTCTGACCAGGGCTAACGGAAAGCAGGATCGACAAAAACCAGCCTGTACCGAACGCCGAATGGCGGCCGGCAGCTTTTCTGCGTGCAAGACTTTCCGGAGAGGTTTCCCTTTCCAAAAAGAGGCAGAAACAACCGGACATTCAATCTTCCCTAATGAGCGCCGAACGACATCCATGATTCGGCGAATCATTTCTTCACCGAACCCAGTGCATTAAGCCATTTTGGAAAGTGAGCGCCAGCTATAACGTCACGACGACAGGGTTTTACTTTGAACGCCCGGATCAGTGCCGGGAAATGCGGGCGACTGCAGCTGATATCTTGCGTGAAACGCTGGCGACATCGCAGGTTTACTGACGGGCAAATCTCCCGAAGGCCCCACCCGAAAAGCACAGCGGATCGCCATCGCGATGGGCCGCGCGAAGCACTTCGCCGACGATGATCGTGTGGTCGCCCGCATCATGGGCAGCAGCCTTGCAGCATTCGAAACGCGCAAGCGTTCCGGGGATGACCGGCACGCCTTCGTCGTTCAGTTCCCAGTCCAGATCGTCAAAGGCGCGTCCGTTGCGGGTAAAGCGGGCGCTCAGCACATCCTGATCAGCGCTCAGCACATGGATCGCGAAATGCGTCGCGCCATTGAAGGCTGCATAACGCGACGAACTTTTAGCCGGCGACCAGAGCACCAGAGGCGGATCGAGCGATACGGACGCAAAGCTGTTGACCGTCATGCCGATCGGGCCTTCCGGGGTCGTGGCTGTTACCACCGTAACACCGGTGGTGAAAGCGCCGAGCGCATTGCGAAAGCTGCGGCTGTTTTCGCCGCCGGGAACGAATACATGTTCATTGGGCATCTTGATTGGCTCTGCAACTGTCATCACGCCACCTCTTTTCCAATCGCAAGGGAGTAGAGTTCGAACCATGTCTGGCGGTCCATCGTCACGCGAAGCGCATCGGCAGCGGTTTTGATGCGTTCGAGATTATTTGTGCCGAGAACAGGCACGATCTTTGCCGGATGGCGCAGCAGCCAGGCAATTGCGACAGCGGTCGCGTCGACACCCTGCTCCTTGCCGATACGCTGCAAGGCAGCCATGGTGCTGCCATGCGCGCCGGAGAATAGCGATCCGCCACCGAGCGGCGACCAGGCCATAGGCGAAATGCGCTTTTCCTGCAGGTAGGCGAGATCGCCATTCGTGAAGGAATCGGTGGCAAGCAGGCTCATTTCGATCTGGTTCGTCACCAACGGGTTGCTCGTGGCCGATTGCAGCAGCGAAAAATCCCACGGGCGGAAATTGGAGACGCCAACCGCCTTGACCTTGCCCGACGCCACCAAAGCATCAAGTGCCTTGCCGGTTTCTTCCGCGTCGATCAGCGGGTCGGGGCGGTGAATGAGCAGCAGATCGACGTGATCCGTTCCCATGTCGCGCAGCGACGCTTCCACCGAAGCGTTGATGTGGACCGCGGTCGTGTCGTAATGCTTGACGCGGGCGGCGGCGTGGCGGCCGGCCGGCGCGACGATGCCGCATTTGGTGACGATTTCGATTTTGTCGCGCAGTCCTGGCGCGGCTTTCAATCCGGCGCCAAGAATGGCCTCTGCCGTGTATCCGCCATAGATATCGGCCTGATCCATGGTTGTGATGCCCTGTGCGAGGCAAGCCTCGATCTTTGCCTGTACATGCGCCGGCGAGGTGTCTGCATCGTCACCAATGCGCCACATGCCGTAAACGACGCGGCTGAGTTCGAGTGTGTCAGAAAGAGCGATACGTTCCATCAGTGGCGTTCCCCGTTGCCGAGCGGCGTCGCTGGCGTTTCAGAAGGCACCCGGCCATAGGCATGCGGCAGGGAGCAGGTTTTCATCTGCGGCAACACCTTGGTGCCGAAATGTTCCGCCTCGTCGAGATGCGGATAACCGGACAGGATGAAGGCGCGGATACCCATCTTCTGGTAGTCCTCCAGCGCCGAAAGAACCTGATCCGTCGAGCCGACCAGCGCTGCGCCGCAGCCCGAGCGCGCCCGGCCGATGCCGGTCCACAGATTGGGTTCGACATAACCGAACTTGTCAGCGAGTTCACGGGCCCGCGCCTGATGCGAAACGCCGAGTGAACCGCTGTCGTGGGCGCGGTTGCGGATTAGCTGGCCGTATTCATCATCGAGCTTGGAGACCAGATGTTCTGCGTATTCGCGGGCTTCCTGTTCGGTATCCCGCACGATCATGTGCACACGCAGACCATAATCCAGCGTACGACCATGGGCGGCAGCGCGCTCATTGACGGCGCGCATGCGGTCCGCCAGCTGGCCCTTTGTTTCAGGCCACATCAGATAGACGTCGCACTGCGCGCCACAAAGTTCAAGCGCGTCCGGAGAGTAACCACCGAAATAAAGAAGTGGGCCGCCGTTCTGCTGGTAGGGTTTCGCCGGTTCGGTCGATACGCCCTTGAACTGGTAAATCTCGCCATCGTGGTCGATGGTATCGCGGGTCCAGGCCTGCCGTAAAATCTCGACGACTTCGTGGCTGCGCTTGTAGCGGAAGGCGCTGTCGGCGACCTCTCCCGGAAAATCCGAGCTGATGACATTCAGCGTCAGGCGGCCCTTCAGCATGTGGTCGAGCGTTGCAACGGTGCGCGCGAGCATGATCGGCTGCATTTCACCGCAGCGGATCGCGGCAAGGAAATTGATACGGTCGCTGATCGGCGCACAGCCGGCCACAAAGCTCAGCGTATCCTGCCCCACCTGATAGGACGACGGGCAGAGAATGTTGCGGAAACCAAGTTTCTCGGCTTTTTTTACGATGTCCGAGCAATGTTCGAAGCTGGAACGCAAGCTTCCATCCGGCACTCCGAGATAGGCGTAATCATCGGAACACAAAGCGGAAAACCAGGAGACCTCGGCAGCATCAAGATCAGCGGATGTAACGGGTACGACGGTCATGCAATTCCTCCTCAGGGCCGCTCTCGTAGTTCTTGCATAACATCAAGAAATATGTAAATCAATGATGTATCAATTTTTGTTTCGGGTGGAGGAAGCGGCATATGAGACACACTAGTGGCAGTTTGCCCATGTATCTCCAGATCGCCGAAATGCTGGTGCGCGAGGTTGCGGCAGGGCGGCTGATCGACGGCGAGAAGCTTGCGCCGGAGCGCGATATGGCTGCCGATCTCGGCATCGCCGTCGGTACGCTACGAAAGGCGCTCGCCGAGTTGCAGGAGCGCGGCCTTCTGGAGCGCGTACAGGGTTCGGGCAACTACATCCGCGCGGTCAGCGATCCGCAAAGCGTTTACGCTTTCTTCCGGCTTGAACTGATCGAGGGCGGCGGCCTGCCGACAGCGGAGGTTCTTGATGTGACCCGGCTAGCGAAGCCCGCCGATTTGCCCGCTTTTGGCACTTCCTCCGAAGGACACAGAATTCGTCGTCTGCGGCGCATCGCCGGCAAACCGGCTGCCATCGAGGAAATCTGGCTTGATGGTTCCTACGTTGACACGATCACCATCGAAAATATGTCGGAATCTCTCTACCTCTATTACCGAACTCGCCTCAACCTTTGGATATCGAAGGCGGAGGATCGCATCGATCTCGGTGACGTGCCCGAATGGACGCCCGAAGCGTTCGGCCAGAAAGCAGGCGCCTCCGTGCCCCGCGTCCTCCGTCTTAGCCAGGCGCAGGACGGTGCAGTGGCGGAAGTTTCCTGGACCTGGTTTGACCATACCGTCGCCCGGTACGTTTCTCGCATACGTTGAGATTGCGCAAATTTCGCGTGATCCACGCGAATGAAGGAATTTGACGGCATGCAAGAACGCTGCGGCCTGTCGCGCGGGTGATTTTGCGGTTATATTTCTTTGAATCAACGACTTAATGGTTTTTGATTTTTGTCAGAAATAAAATTGATACACTATTGATTTCATTTTTATGAAAGGTAATATCACGACCTCAGGGAGACAGGCGTTTTCGCCATCCCACGATATCGCCGGACAATCGGGATTGATTTTCGAAGATGCGATACGGGGAACTTGAAGGTTGGTACCGGCTATTGCGTCCACTCAAATTTTGGACGCGCCGGTCGTGAGGAGGAATTATGGCTTCGGTCAGCCTGCGCAAGCTGGACAAGAGTTACGGTGCGCTTCGCATCGTCAAGGGCATCGACCTTGAAATTAACGATGGCGAATTCGTCGTGTTCGTCGGCCCCTCCGGCTGCGGCAAATCGACGACGCTGCGTATGGTCGCAGGGTTGGAAAGCATTACCGGCGGCGAGGTGAGGATCGACGACCGTGTCGTCAACCGGCTACCGCCGCGCGAACGCGACATTGCCATGGTGTTTCAGGACTATGCGCTTTATCCGCACAAGACGGTGCGCGAAAACATGGGTTTCAGCCTGAAGTTGCGCGGCGTCAGCGCTTCCCAGGCCAATGCCAGCATCGATGAAGCGGCGAAGATGCTGGGCATCGAGCACCTTCTCGACCGGCGGCCTGGCCAGCTTTCCGGCGGCCAGCGTCAGCGAGTAGCCATGGGACGCGCCATAGTACGCCGCCCGCAGGTCTTCCTGTTCGATGAGCCGCTTTCCAACCTGGACGCCAAGCTGCGCGGACAGGTGCGCACCGAAATCAAACGCCTGCATCAGCAGCTCGGCACGACGATCATTTACGTCACCCATGATCAGGTGGAGGCCATGACGCTCGCCGACCGCATCGTCATCCTGCGTGGCGGCGATATCGAACAGGTTGGTACGCCGGATGAGGTTTATAACCGCCCGGAAAGCGTCTTTGTGGGTGGTTTCGTCGGTGCGCCCGCCATGAATTTCGCCCGCGCCAGGGTCAATGGCGACCGGCTGGCATTTTCCGACGGCAACTCCCTGCCGATGGCGGCCATCCGGCCATCGCGCGAAACAGGGCTCGAAGGCCGAGACGTCATCGTCGGCATTCGCCCGGAACATTTCGGCCCCGCCGAGGGCTTCGACAGCCAGCTCGCCGTCCGGGTGCAGGTGGTGGAACCACTGGGTTCGGACACCCTCGTCCATTTCAGCCTCGGCGACGCGGCGCTGACCGCACGGATGCCACCGCAGCTTCGGCCAGCGCCGAACGAGGAACTGCGGATCGGGGTCGATCCGTCCAAGGTCCATCTTTTCGACGCAAAAACGGAGCGCTCGATCCACTGATTGCCGGGCGAAAATTGCAGCGGCCAAGGATTAATAACGGGAGGAACACATGACACTTAAAACTATCAGGGGCAAAGCCCTCATGGGCGCAGCGCTCTGCGCAACAATGCTCGCTTTTTCGGGACAGGCCTTTGCCGACGCCGAACTGAAAATCTTCGTTTCCAGCCAGCATCAGCCGGATGTCTGGCGCAAGGCGCTGGACCAATATGAGGCAAAGACGCCGGGCGTGAAGGTGGTGATCGAGACCGGCGGCAATACCTCGGAGATGCAGGCGCAATATCTCAACACCGTCATGTCGGCCAAGGATTCGAGCCTTGACGTGCTAATGCTTGACGTCATCCGCCCCGCGCAATTCGCCACCGCCGGCTGGACCAGCGATTTCTCCGGCAAGGACTTGTCCGCCTATCTGCCGACCTATGCCGAAGCCAACACCGTGGGCGGCAAGATCGTGGCGCTGCCTGCCTTCGCAGACTCCATGTTCCTCTATTACCGCAAGGACCTGCTCGACAAATACGGCATCAAGCCGCCGACCACCTGGGACGAGCTGAAGGAAGCCTCCAAGAAGGTGATGGAAGGCGAAAAGAACCCCGAGCTTCAAGGCCTGTCCTTCCAGGGCAAGGCGATCGAAGGCGCGGTTTGCACCTTCCTCCTGCCCTATTGGAGCGAGGGCAAGTCTCTGGTTGAAAACGGCAAGCTGAACTTCGACAATCAGGCGGCGGTGGATTCGCTCAAGCTCTGGAAGACCTTTGTCGATGAAGGCATTTCCAAGAAGAATATTTCGGAAGTCGCGACCGACGACACCCGCAAGGAGTTCCAGGCCGGCAAGGTCCTCTTCGCCGTCAACTGGTCCTACGCCTGGACCCATTTCCAGGGCAAGGAATCGCAGGTGAACGACAAGGTCGGCGTCGCCCGCCTGCCGGCCGTCAAGGGCGGCGAGCAGACGACCTGCCTCGGCGGCTGGGAATTCGGCGTCTCCGCCTATTCCAAGCAGCAGGATGAAGCCAAGAAGCTGGTGGAATATCTCTCCAGTCAGGATGTGTCGAAGTTCATGGCGATCAACGCAGCACTTCTGCCCACCTATGCCGCGCTCTACAAGGATGCGGACGTGACCAAGACGATCCCGTGGTTCGCGGACGCCCTGCCCGTCGTCGAAACGGCAAAGGCCCGTCCGGTTACCCCGCGTTATAACGAGGTCAGCGAAACAATCCGCACCACCGTCAACGGGGTGCTTGCCGGCGTGATGACACCGGAAGATGGTGCAAAGCAGATGGAAAGCCGTCTGCGGCGCGTTCTGCGCTAAGCTTTGAGGCCGGAAGGCGGCATGCGCGCCATGCCCTTTCCGGCCGTTTCGACTGACAGGAATAAAGCCGCCTGAACGGCGCGATAAACGGGCCGGACATGAACCGGCCCGATCGGGAGACGATGACGTGAATCCAGTTGCGGGAGTGGCAGACGTGACAATGCCGGAAAGAACGATGGTCAGGGTGGATGAGCAGAAATTGCCGGGCTGGACGCGGTGGCTCGATCTCGGCGACCGGTCGCTGGCCGTACTGCTGCTCGCGCCGGCGGCGATCCTGCTTTCGCTCATCATCGTTTACCCGGTGGCGCGGCTCGTCTATACGAGCTTCTTCAGCCTATCGCTGACCTCTGGCCTGCCGGCGGAATTCATCGGCTTTGAAAATTACACGGCGATGTTCGACGATCCGATTTTCTGGGAAACGACCTGGAATACGGTGCTAATAACGCTGATCACCGTGCCCGGCGCACTATTCATGGGCCTTGGCCTCGCATTGCTCGCCAACCTGCCTTTCTCCATGCAGTGGCCAATGCGGCTTTCGCTTCTCATCCCCTGGGCGCTGCCGCTCTCCTTTGCAGGTCTCATCTTCGCGTGGTTCTTCCATTATGAATATGGTGTGGTCAACGACGTGCTGAACCAGCTGGGCTTTGAAGGCATCATCTGGTTCAACTCACCGAACTGGGCCTTTGCCGCCATCTGTCTGACGATTATCTGGAAGACCTCCTCCTTCATGGCGCTCATGATCCTCGCGGGGTTGCAGACCATCCCGCGCTCGCTTTACGAGGCAGCGGATGTGGATGGCGCCGGCAAGATCAGGCAGTTCTGCGAAATCACCCTGCCGCTTCTGAAGCCATCTATTATCGTCGCCCTCATCTTCCGCACGATCACGGCGCTACAGACATTTGATATTCCCTACATGATGACCGGCGGCGGCCCCGGCACATCCACCACGACGCTTGCCATGTATATCCACCAGAACACCGTCTCCTTCCTCGATCTCGGTTACGGTTCAGCGCTGGCGGTCATGATGTTTGCGCTTTCCATGTGCGTCACGGCCGTTTACCTCCGTATCATCAGGACGAAGGACTGATCCCATGAGCACCGTTGCCACCTCTTCCGGTCTGTCCTCCTTCTTCTCTGGCAAGCCGCTGCGGTTCATCGCGGCCTCCATTCTTCTGATAAACGGCCTTTTCCCGGCTATCTGGATCCTCTTCACCTCGCTGAAAACCGAGGCGGAGCTGACTGTCAAGCCGATCACCTGGTTTCCGCACGCGCCGACGCTCGCCAACTACATGCAGGCCTTTTCGGATCAGCCGCTGCACCTCTTCCTGTTCAACAGCTTCATCGTGGCGCTGCTTTCCACGGCACTGACCATCCTGATTTCGGTGTTGGCGGCTTACGCGTTGGCTCGGCTGAACCTTAAATACCGGGCGCTTATCCTGTCGCTCATCATCGCCGTTTCCACCTTTCCGCTGGTGACGCTGCTTGTGCCGCTGTTCGAAATCATGCGGGCGCTCAATCTGCTCAACAGCTGGACGGCGCTGATCCTACCCTACACGGTGCTTTCACTGCCGGTGTGCACGCTGATGCTGGTTTCCTTCTTCGAAAGTATTCCGCGCGATCTCGAAAACGCTGCCATGATCGATGGCTGCACCCGCATCGGCGCGCTGTTCAAGGTCGTCGTGCCGCTCTGCGCGCCGGGTGTCTTCACCGCAGGCATCCTTGCTTTCGTGAATGCCTGGGACGAGTTCCTGCTGGCGCTCTCCTTCAATTCCAACCCTGCGCTGCGCACACTGCCCGTTGGCATCCAGCTTTATCAGGGGGAGTTCGCTTTCCCCTGGCCGGTCATTTCGGCAGCGTTGGTGGTCGGCATTGTGCCGGTCGCGATCCTCATCGTCATCTTCCAGGAACGGGTTGTCTCTGGCCTCACCGCCGGCGGTCTCAAGGGCTAAAAGGTTAAGTCATGCATTTCGAAAAGACCCACGATGGATTTACGCTCTCAATCGGCAACCGCGCCATCCTGTCCCATTCGCCCGATAAGCCCGCCTTCTTTGCCGGTTTGGGCAAGGAGCGAATGGAGATGTACCGCGGAAATTTCGATATCGAAGACTACGTCATCGAAAGGACTGCCCTGCGGTATGCCGAAGTCAGCGACGGCGCAGTAACGCTCTCATCTGAGAAGGGTCAGGTGCCACGCCTGCGCCTGACACTGGACGGTCATGCAATTCGCATGACAGCGCTGGACGACACTATCAACCGCCTCTGGCTGCGTGTCGTTGCTGAATCGGATGAGCACGTCTGGGGCGGAGGCGAACAGATGTCCTATTTCGACATGCGCGGCCGCCGTTTCCCGCTCTGGACCTCAGAACCGGGCGTCGGCCGGGACAAGACGACCGAAATCACCTTCAAATCCGACGTCAGCGGCAGGGCCGGCGGCGATTATTACAACACCAACTATCCGCAGCCCACCTACCTCTCTTCGCGCAAATATGCCCTGCACGTAGAAACGAGCGCCTATTCCGTTTTCGATTTCCGCAATGGCGATTTCCACGAGATCGAGATTTGGGCCATCCCCGAAAAAATCGAGCTTTTCGCCGGTGACCGGTTTACAGACATTGTTTCAGCCCTGTCGCTGCGGTTCGGGCGGCAACCCGAATTACCTGATTGGGTCTATAATGGCGCGATCATCGGTTTAAAGGATGGCGTCAACTCTTTCGCCAGACTGGAAAAAATCCGCGCTGCCGGAACGAAGGTTTCAGGCCTCTGGTGCGAGGACTGGGTGGGACTTCGCCAGACATCCTTCGGCGCGCGGTTGTTCTGGGACTGGCAGGCAAACGAAACCCGTTACCCGCATCTGCGCCAGAAAATCGCCGAGCTTGCGGATCAGGGCGTCCGGTTCCTCGGCTATGTGAACCCCTATCTTTGCGTCGACGGCCCGCTCTTTCCTGTCGCTGAAGCGGCCGGTTATTTCGCCACCGACGCCGAGGGCAAAACGGCGCTGGTGGATTTTGGCGAGTTCGATTGCGGCGTGGTCGACTTCACCAACCCGGCTGCCGCTGACTGGTTTGCAGAGGCGATCATCGGCAAGAATATGCTGGATTTTGGCCTCTCGGGCTGGATGGCCGATTTCGGCGAATATCTGCCGATCGATATCAAGCTTGCGAACGGCGTCGACGCCAAGCTGATGCACAATGCCTGGCCCACGCTCTGGGCCGAGGTCAATGCGAAAGCCGTGGAAAGCCGCGGCAAGACCGGCGAAGCCCTGTTCTTCATGCGCGCGGGCTTCACCGGCGTGCAGGCCCATTGCCCCCTCATCTGGGGCGGCGACCAGTCGGTCGATTTCTCCCGTCACGACGGCCTTGTCACCGTCATCTGCGGCGCGCTCTCATCCGGGCTCATGGGCAACGCCTACCACCACTCCGATATTGGCGGCTACACCAGCCTTTTCGGCAATGTGCGGACGGCGGAACTCATCATGCGCTGGACGGAGATGGCCGCCTTCACCCCGGTTATGCGCACCCACGAGGGCAACAGACCGCGCGACAACCTGCAGATCGATCAGGATGAAGCGGTTCTTTCCCATTTCGCCCGCATGAGCGCGATCTATGTCGCGCTCGCTCCCTATCTGAAATCGCTTTCCGCCGAAGCGGCAAAGACGGGCCTGCCGGTGCAGCGGCCGCTTTTCCTGCATTACGAGAACGAGTTGCAGACCTATGCCATTCAGGACTGCTATCTCTATGGCGAGGACATGCTGGTCGCACCGGTCTGGAAGGCGGGCGAAACGCAACGCTCGCTCTACCTTCCGGGTGACGGCGAATGGGTTCATCTCTGGAGCGGCGCGCATTATCTGGGCGGACGGGAGATATCCGTCGAAGCGCCACTCGGCGAGCCCGCGGTATTTTATCGCGCCGATAGCAATCACCGTCAGCTATTCGAACGGCTTCGCACCATCGACTAAAAAAGGCTTTGCCCCTTGCGTCACCCCGTCAGGCGGGGTGACGTGATGGCCTTCTTGAAAAGCGCGGTCATCGCGTCGCTGATACCCTGCGACGGGCTGACCTCGAAGAACAGGCCAGGCGAAGCGCATTGCTGCATGCGTGTGCCGATTTCCGACTGAAACGGCTTAATCCAGCTATTATACCAGTCGTTGGTCGGCAGCGGGAGATAGGTGGTGTAGAGCACGGCGATGCGAAAACCCTTTTCTTTCAGCTTCGTGCAATATTTGAGGTCGATCGGTTCCTGACAGCGACCGCCCGTCGTTTTTTTGGTGCAGGTCGAGGGCTTGTAACTATCGCCGACGCCATCGGTCACGAAGAAGACGATCTTCTCCGGACTCGCCGAACTCGCGCCTGTGCCGGAGTTACCGATCTTGTCCCCGATCTGGGTCAGCGCCCGGTCGAAATCCGTCTGCTGGTCGTTGTTGAATCCCTGCTTGGGGATAGACATCAGGTCAACTTCGGCGGCTTTCTTCTTCGCCGTCGCCAGATCCGATGTCAGTGGCACGACTTCAAGTAGCTTCGTATCTTCGGCTTTTTCTCCAAAGGAATAGACCGCCATACGATATTGATTGCTGCTTTTGCGCATGGACTTCGCCGTATCCATAAGGCTCGCTGTCGCCTTTGCGACCACATTGATGCGCGTGGTCACGCCGAGACGTTTTGCCTTGTAGTAATAGCTGTTGGTATCCACCACACCGTCCTTCACGATGTGACAGGCGAAAGCGCATTTATCGCTCGTATTTGCGACCATGGTGGCGACATCGGTCGGGGTCGCGCCCACACCCATGGACGGCGTGTTGTCCAGAAGCACGTAAAAATCGCTGTAGGTTTCCGTTTCATATTTGGCGGTGGCAGAGCCAGAAACCGTGAAGAGATCTTTTCCCAGTATCTTGGAAAGCGTGGTATCGACAGAGGCCCTGAAGTTGACGGAAGACACAATCGCATTGCCGTTTTTTGTCACCTCTATATCGAGAGACAAAAGCGAATAGTCGGGATTGGCTCGCTCATTGCTTCTGAAAAATGCGGCGCCTTCGTCGCCGCCAAGCGTAATGACGCCATCTGCGGACATCTCCTTTGCCTTGTGAACGCTTGACGAGCTATCGGAGACCACCGCCAGAGCCGCCGCATCCGCCGCCCTCTGCAGGTCGGATTTTACGGTCATGCTGTGCGTTACATCCAGCGCAACGCCAGCAGTACCGATGAGCGGCACCAAAAGCAAAGCAGTTAGAATTCCGAAATTACCCGATCTGTCCTGCCAGATATTTTTCAAGTTTGCCCCCAAAGCGTTTGGAGACAGAACTTAGAAAAAGACCGTTGAAAGGCAGTTTCGAAGGATAACTAATTTTCGATAAATCTAATTTCCTAAATAACTAAATGTCGATCCGATAAGCCTTCCGCTATGCTGGTCATCACCCGGTCAGGCGTGGCGAGCTGATCGCCTTCTTAAAAAGCGCCGACATGGCCTCGCTGATACCCTGCGAGGGGCTGACTTCGAAAAACAGGCCAGGGGAGGCGCAGGCTTGCATGCGTGGGCCGATCTCCGTTTCGAATGGTGCGATCCAATTATCGTAGTGCTGATTACCAGGAAGCGGCAGATACGTTGTGTAAAGCACGGCAATACGGAAGCCTTGTTTTTTGAGGTTGTCGCACAGCTTGGTGTCTATGGGTTCCTGGCAGCGTCCATTCCAAATCTTTTTCTTGGTACATGCGGCTTTTGCAGCATCGGCCACGCCATCCGACACGAAGAAAAGGATTTTTTCAGGTGTAGCGGAACTCGCGCCATTTCCCGACGTTCCCATCTTCGGTATTATCCTCGTCAGTGCACGGTCGAAATTCGTATGCTGGTCGCTTTTATAATTGTGGCCTGGAACTGACATCAACTCAATTCCTCTGATCTTTTTTTTGGCCGCCTGCAAATCCGAGGTACGCGAGACAATCTCCGGAAGGTCCTTGTTAAAAAAGGCATCCTCTGCTGTCTTTCCGAAAGTGTAGACAGCAATGCGATACTGATCAGGTTTTTTGCGCGTGTCCTGAGCTGTGTCCATCAAACTCGCAGTCGCCTTTGCAACCACGTCGATGCGCGTCGTCGCGTTGATGTATCCCTTCGCCTGCGGATCCTTGTTTTTGAGCCGGAAATAGCTGCTGTTGGGATCGGAAGATCCGTCCGCCAACGTGACATGGCAGGCGAACTGACAACCGAGGGCGGCTTTCATCGTTGCCACATCGGCGGGCGTTGCGCCGACGCCCATGGAAGGCGAGTTGTCGAGCAGCAGATAGAAGTCGGTATAGGTTTCCGTCTCATATTTGGCAGTTGCGTTGCCGGAGACAGTCAGGAAATCCTTTCCCAGGACTCTGGAGAGCGTTGTATTAAGCGAAGCCTTAAAACTCAATGACGATTCGATCACGGTGTTATTCTTCTTCACCTGTATATCGAGCTCCAATAGGCGATATTCCGGGTTCCCCCGCTGATTGCTGTGAAAAAAAGCTTCAGCCTCTTCCTTTCCAACCGAAACGACGCCGTTGCTGGCCATTCGCCGTGCAGCCTCGGCACTGGCTGAACTTTCCGCAACCACGGCCAGAGCCGCAGAATCCGCTGCCATCTGAAGATCGGATTTCACGCTCATGGCTCGAACGACATCCAGCGCAACGCCGGCGGATCCGATGATCGGTATGATCAGCAGAGCACTCAGAATCGCAAAGTTTCCAGACTTGTCCCGCCAGATGTTTTTCAAGATCAGCTCCGAATTATCAGAATTCGGATGAGGTTTATTTCAGTGTCGTTGCGATATAGTTTATCTATATAACTAATTACCAATAAATCCGATATTACTAATAACTATATTTAAGTAATATATAGAAGACCCATGATCTGTCGGCGGAGCCGTTGACATTTTTAGATCATGTCTTACAAAACAAGCTCTTCCGAGGGGAGCACCTGACGGTGCTGAGATGGCGACGAGCCGGACCCTTGAACCTGATCCGGGTCATGCCGGCGTAGGAACGGAACTGTCGCGCCTTCAAGGGGCTGCCCATTCTCTTCTCCGCTATGCTTGATCTATGTGATCGTCACATCTGGAGACGACGATGACGCTGAACACTTCCTCCCTTCGCACGTGGTGCGTTTGCGTCTGAGGACCGGCTCATGCGTGCCACCCATGCGCTGAATGGTGTCGGTCTTCTGCTGCTTCTCTGGCAGGCGGGAACATGGCTGCTTGCGCCGCCGCGTTATATTCTGCCACCGCCCGCCGATGTCGCCGCCGCCTTTTGGCGACAGCCCGGTTTCCTGTTCGGCCAGGCCATGGTGACATCAGGCGAAATGGCGCTCGGTCTCGCGGCAGGCGTTGCCGCTGGTATTCTCGTTGCCTTCACGATTGCGGCCACCCCGCGCTTTGGGCGGCTTGTCTGGCCCATGGTTCTGGTCTTACAGGCCTTTCCGGTCTTCGTGCTCGCTCCCATCCTTGTCCTTTGGTTCGGCTTCGGCATGGCCTCGAAAGTCGTGATGACCGCGGTTATCATCTTCTTCCCCGTCGCTTCGGCTTTCACCGATGGCCTCAACCGCACGGACCGCGCCATCCTCGACGCCGCCTCGCTGACACAGGCGAGCCATTGGCAGATCCTCACACGGCTGCGCGTGCCACTGGCAGTGCCCTCGCTGATTTCGGGCTTGAGGGTCGCCGCACCACTCGCCCCGCTCGGCGCCGTCATCGGCGAATGGGTGGGCGCATCGGCGGGACTTGGTTTCGTCATGATCCAGTCCAATGCCCGTATGCAGACAGATACCATGTTCGCCGCCATGCTCATTCTGGCCGTCATGGCCGTGCTGCTCAGGCTGATCGTCGACCGGGCGACAGCCAATCTGGCCCCCTGGGCCAAGGAAACAGAACACACCATTCCATTCAGATATTTCCGGAGACTGTCGGCACCATGAAACGAACGCTTCTTTCCATCGCCATCGCCGCGGCAAGCGTGCTTGCGCCCATGCAATCTGAGGCCGCCGAGAAGCTGACTGTGTTGCTTGAATGGTTCGTTAACCCTGATCATGCCCCGATGGTGATAGCCAGGGAGCGCGGCCTGTTCACCGAGGCCGGGCTGGAAGTGGAACTGGTGCCGCCAGCCGATCCCTCCGCAGTGCCGCGCCTCGTCTCGGCGAAACAGGCCGATATCGGCGTACATTACCAGCCGAACCTTTATCTCGACCACGAAGCCGGCCTGCCGCTCGTCCGTTTCGGCACGCTGGTGGAAACACCGCTCAACACCGTTACGGTTCTCGCCGATGGGCCGATCAAGAGCCTGAAGGACCTGAAAGGCAAAAAGGTCGGTTTTTCCGTTTCCGGGTTCGAGGATGCGATGCTGAAGCGCATGCTGGAGAAAGACGGGCTGACGAAGGACGATGTCGAACTCGTCAATGTCAATTTCTCACTCTCGCCATCGCTGATCGCCGGCAAGGTGGACGCCACGCTTGGCGGTTTCCGCAATTTCGAACTGACTCAGATGAAGCTAGAGGGCCATGAAGGACGATCTTTCTTTCCCGAAGAAAACGGGGTGCCTGCCTATGACGAGCTGATCTTCGTCACTCATCGCGACCTCACCAAAGACAGCCGCCTGCCGCGTTTTCTTTCTGCTGTCGAACAGGCCGCGATCTACATTACCAACCATCCGCAGGAGGCCTGGCAACTCTTCATCAAGGCCTATCCGAACCTTGATGACGCGCTGAACAAGCAGGCCTTTTTCGACACGCTGCCGCGTTTTGCGAAGCGCCCGGCAGCACTCGACCGCACCCGATACACCCGTTTCGGCGCCTTCATGCAGCAGATGCAGCTGATCAAGCAGGCCCCCGCAGCGGAGGATATTGCCGTGGAGTTGCAACAGCCATGAGCGGCGATTTCCCGACAGCGGCAAAGGCCGCCGAAATTCTGGACCGCGTGCGGCAAACGCGCCCACGCGTCCATTGCCTGATGAATACCGTGGTGCAAAAATTCACCGCCGACGGCATCACCGTCGTCGGCGGCATTCCCTCCATGACGACCTCACTCGAGGAAATCGAAAGCTTCGTTGCCAGGGCGGATGCGTTGACCGTCAACCTCGGCACGCTGGATTCGGAGCGACGTAAGGTCATTCGCATCGCGATCGAAATCGCAAATGCATCTGGCAAGCCGTGGATCGTCGACCCCGTGCATGTCGACTATTCGCCCTCGCGGCTGGCGTTCGCGCGCGAACTCATTGCGCTTTCCCCTACCGTTGTACGCGGTAATCACGCCGAAATGACCCTGATCGGCGACGTCCCCAACGTCGTCAGGATCGAGACCGGTCCTGTGGATCATCTTGGCGATGCAACGCGCAGCGTGAGGATCGTTAACGGCCACCCCTGGATGGCAAAGGTCACCGGTACGGGTTGCCTCTCGGGCGGTGTCATCGCCGCCTTCATGGCGGTGGAGAAAGACGCGCTGGCGGCGGCGGCTTCTGCCCTTGCCGTGACAGGCGTCTGCGCCGAACTCGCCGCCAAACAGGCGCGCGGCCCGGGCACTTTCGAACCGGCTTTTCTGGATGCGCTTTCCGAGATTTCCGGTGACGCCATCATCAACCACGCGAGGATAGAGAATGAACAAGGTTGATTACCGTCTAAACGCGCTGGTCGACGCAAGCCTCGGCGATGTTGCGCCTTTGCCGGAGCTTGCTCTGGCGGCAGCACTCAACGGGGCAACGATTTTGCAATATCGCGACAAGCATGGTTCGACCCGGGACATGATCGACAATGCCCGCGCCATTCAGGCGGCGATTGCCGGTACAGGTGTGCCTCTGGTCATCAACGATCGGGTGGATGTCGCGCTCGCCTCCGGCGCGGATGGGGTTCATCTCGGTGCAGACGATATGGATGCGCAGACTGCACGACGCATCCTGGGGGAAAAGGCGATCATTGGCCTTACCGTCAAGAACCGCGCGGACGCCGAACGGGCGGCTTCCATGCCAGTCGATTACGCGTGCATTGGTGGCGTGTTTGAAACAGTCTCCAAAGTCAATCCGGACAAGCCGGTGGGCGTCGATGGTTTTTCGACGCTGCGCGCGTTTTTGAGGGAGTCGCGGCCTGAAATGCCTGTCGGTGCGATCGCCGGCATCGATCTTGCGCGTGTACCGGCCGTCGTTGACGCGGGGGCGGACGGTGTTGCAGTCATTTCCGCCATTTTTCGCGCGGCCGATATTGCGAGTGCAGCGCGCGACTTCCGTTCAACAATTGACGCCGCGCTGAAAGCGAGACAGCCATGACATCCATCGCATTGACCATCGCCGGTTCCGATAGCGGCGGCGGCGCGGGCATCCAGGCCGACATCAAGACCTTCTCCGCCTTGGGCGCCTACGCCGCAAGTGTCATCACGGCCATTACCGCCCAGAATACACGCGGTGTGACGGCTGTTGAGGATATCTCCGTCGTCACCATCGTCGCGCAGATGGATGCTGTTTTTTCCGATCTCGACGTCAACGCTGTAAAAATCGGCATGGTCTCGCGGATCGAAACCATCGCGGCCATTGCTGAACGGCTTCGGCAGCAGTCACAGCCGGTGGTGCTTGATCCCGTCATGGTGGCAACTTCGGGCGACCGGCTGCTGCAGGAAGATGCCATCGAGACGTTGCAGCGCGAGCTTTTACCGCTCGCTACGATCGTCACACCGAACCTACCCGAAGCGGCGCTGCTGGCGGGAACCCCGATTGCGAAAACGGAGCAGGAGATTACCCGCCAGGCCGAGCTGATCCTGAAAACCGGCGCGACGGCGGTGCTTATTAAGGGCGGGCATGGCGATGGACCTGAGAGCACGGATTATCTGTTCGCGGATGGTACCATGCGGGCGCTTTCTGCACCAAGGGTGGACACGAAAAACGACCACGGCACCGGCTGTACGCTGGCAGCGGCGATTACGGCGCATCTTGCGATGGGACATGAATTGCGGGAGGCGGTCGGGCTTGCGAAGGATTATCTGAACGGCGCGCTCCATGCCGGCAGGGGGCTTGCCGTTGGACATGGGCGGGGGCCGGTGCATCATTTTTATCGGTGGTGGGGGTGACATCGATTCGTTGACTGTGGGGTATTGACACCGTGAGCAAGCCGCTTGTCGATCTCCCCCTTGAGGGGGAGATGTCTGGCAGGACGGAGGGGGGGGGAGCCGCACACTCCGCCTGATCACCGCGCCTTCGGCGTCGCCAGCACATTCCGGATCGCAAAACTCGAATGAATGCGCGAAACCCCCGGCAGTTTCGACAGGATCTCCTTGTGAATCCGCTCGAAATCCCCCGCGCTTTCCGCCTCGCAACGCAGGAAATAATCCGAACCGCCGGTCATCAGATAACATTCGCGGATTTCCGGATAACGTCGTACCGCATTCTCGAAACGGTTGAGGAAATCCTCCGTCTGACGGTCGAGCGTGATCTGCACGATAACCGAAATCACCTCGCCGCCGGCAAGACCGCTGGTCAGGGCGGTATAGCCGCGAATAATTCCTTCCCGCTCGAGAATATCGACGCGGCGTAAACACGCCGACGGCGAAAGCCCGACCTCGGCGGCAAGCTTTGCGTTGCTGATGCGGGCATTCAGCCGAAGCAGGCGGATGATGTGGCGGTCGGTCGCATCGAGGGACGACATAGAAAATTCCAATTGATCAACGGAAAGTGCGTGATTTCATACTTTATCGCATTTTCTTCGAACAATCGCCAAGAAATTCGATAATCGTTGCAATACCTTCAGAGGATAAAAACGAGGGTGAACGACCATGGACATGCAGATCAGCCGCCAGCAGGCCGTCGGTGGTGCAAGCGGCCATCTAACCATCGATCTGGGCGCATTGCGCGATAACTATCTGACCCTTGCGGCGATGGCACCGGCATCGCGGACGGCCGCCGTCGTGAAGGCCGACGCCTATGGCCTCGGCGCGGATATCGTCTCGCAGACCTTGTTCGAGGCGGGTTGCCGCGATTTCTTCGTCGCCCATATCAACGAGGCGCTGGCCCTCAGGCTCCGGCTTTCGGCCGAAGCACGGATTTTCGTCCTCAATGGTTTGCAGCCCGGCAACGAAACCTGCTGCGCCGCCATGGCCATCACCCCGATTTTGAATTCGCTGGAACAGATCGCCCAATGGTCGGACCATGCCAGAAAGCTCGGTAAGACGCTCAGCGCCGCCGTGCAGATCGATACCGGCATGTGCCGCCTTGGGCTCTCCCCCGAAGAGCTAGAAATCCTCTCGGCCAAGCCGCAGCTACTTGATGGAATTGATACAGCCTTCGTCATGAGCCATCTCGCCTGTGCCGACGAGCCGGATCATGCTTCGAATGCCGCGCAGCTCGCCGTGATGCGCAAGGCCGCCACCGCCTTTCCTGATACACTGGTGTGTTTTTCCAATTCGGGCGGCATTTTTCTCGGCAATGACTATCATAATGCTTTGCTGCGCCCCGGCATCGCGCTTTATGGCGGTGCGCCTTCCGCTGCCGGCCCCAACCCGATGAAGCCGGTCGTCCGTCTCGATCTCGCCGTCATCCAGACCCGTACTGTTCCCGCCGGCTCGCTGGTCGGTTACGGCGGATCTTTTACGGCGAGCGGTCCGACACGGCTTGCGACCATCGCTGCCGGTTATGCCGATGGCTTGCCGCGTTCGCTCAGCAATCGCGGCGCCGCGTGGTACAATGGCGTGCGCCTGCCAATTGCCGGGCGCGTTTCCATGGACAGCATCATTCTCGATATATCCGCCCTGCCCGAGGGAACATTGACGCAGGGCAGCCTCGTGCAGATGATCGGGCCTGATCAGACACTGGAAGACATCGCCGAGGATGCGGGCACGATTGCCTATGAAATTCTGACCGGCCTCGGTCGCCGTTACCGCCGCAGCTACATTCAGCCGGGCATGAGCCCAACAACCGATTCCATATCAGCCTTTGACAAGTGAGACGATCATGAACGTCACTATCCTCGGAGCCGGCGTTGTCGGCGTGACCTCTGCCTGGTACCTGGCCAAAGCCGGACACAAGGTAACGGTGATCGACCGCCAGCCGGCTGCGGCGCTGGAAACCAGTTTCGCCAATGCGGGCGAAGTGTCGCCCGGTTATTCCTCACCATGGGCGGCGCCTGGCATTCCGGTTAAGGCCATGAAGTGGCTGTTCATGAAACACGCGCCGCTCATCATCCGGCCGACGGCGGATCCCGCCGCCTGGCGCTGGATGAGCCAGATGCTGCGCAACTGCACCTCGGCGCGTTATGCCATCAACAAGAGCCGCATGGTGCGCGTTGCCGAATATAGCCGTGATTGCCTGATGGCGCTTCGCGAAGAAACTGGCATCGACTATGACCAGCGCATGCAAGGGACCCTCGAAGTATTCCGCACCCAGAAGCAGTTTGATGCCATCGGCAAGGATGTAGACGTACTGACGGCGGGCGGCGTGCCGTTCGAGATTCTCGACCGCGATGGCTGCGCCGCCATAGAGCCCGGCCTCGCACCCGCCAAGGAGAAGATCGTCGGCGGCCTGCGACTGCCCGGCGACGAGACAGGCGATTGCTTCATGTTCACGACGGAACTTGCCCGCATGGCCGAAGAAGCGGGCGTCACCTTCCTTTACGACACTGGCATCATGCGGCCGATCGTTGAAGGCGGCCGCATCAAGGCCGTAGAGACCACACGCGGCCTGATGGAGGCCGATATCTTCGTCGCGGCACTCGGCAGCTACTCTCCGCAGTTCGTGAAGCAGCTCGGCATCACTTTGCCGGTCTATCCGGTGAAGGGCTATTCCATCACTGTTCCGATCGTCAATGAAGCGCGGGCTCCCGTCTCGACGGTCATGGACGAAACGTTCAAGGTCGCGATTACCCGTCTCGGCTCTCGGATCCGCGCCGGCGGCATGGCGGAAATCGCGGGTTTCAGCAAGGATTTGCCGGCAGCACGCCAGGAAACGCTGGCCCATTCCGTCGAAGACCTGTTCGGCGGTGCGGGTGATCAGAGCCAGGCGAAGTTCTGGTGCGGCCTGCGCCCGATGACACCCGACGGTACGCCGGTCATCGGCGCCACCCGCTACAGTAATCTTTATCTCAATACCGGTCACGGCACGCTCGGCTGGACAATGTCCTGTGGCTCGGGCCGTGTTCTGGCTGACCTCATCAGTGGTGAAAAGCCGGCAATCGACACCCACGACCTTGCCATCAGCCGTTACGCTGCCTGAGCGCAATGCAAAAGCCCCATCCCGCCGGCAAGGCGGGCTGGACAGCGATCAAAGAGCCAATGCGTCCCTGAGCGCCAGCCCTTCCTTCATGCGAAGGTCGAGATCGGCTTCGATGTGGTCGAGGTGCCGCAGCATCAGCGCACGGGCTTTTGCCGCATCCTTCGCCTCCAGCGCATCCAGTAGGTCGGCGTGGTCATTATGGCCGCAGCTCGAAACACCAGACCGACCGTAAAGCGCGATGACCAGCGACGAACGGGCGACCAACTCATCCATGAATTTTTCGAGGATGGCGTTGCCGGCAAGCGAGGCGAGCATCAGATGAAAATCACCGGATGCCTTGATTTCCGCACGCCTTGCGCTTGGCCCGCGCTCATGCTGATGGCGGCTTTCCTCGACAAGGTGTTCCCTCAGACGCTTCGCCGCCGCAGGTGTGATCTTTTCGATTGCCGCGTCCACGACGCCGGGCTCGATCAGCCGGCGCGAGGCAAAAACCTGCCGCGCCTCATCTGGGGTGGGATTGGAAACGAAGGCGCCGCGATTACGCTCCGTCTTCACCAGCCCTTCGTAAGCCAGCATCTGAAGCGCTGCGCGCACGACCGTGCGGCTGACATCGAAGAGCGTTCCAACCTCGGCTTCCGACAACTTCGTTCCGGGAGACAGGCGCCGGTCGACAATGGCGTCCCGAAGCGTGTCGCGGATGGCCTGCGCGCGATCCTCATGCGAACTGTCCGGATTGAATGATATGTGGGAAAGGCTCATCTCTGCGTCCTGTTGCACCTTGAGTTCTAGCGCGAAGTTCGGCGCGCGCAAACAGGAATTGCGGAGCGCCGCCGCTCCGCCACAATTCATTCAGCATCCGTTCAGCAGCCAGCCTGTAATTCCTTAACCATCGAATTAGCAACTGGCAGCGTCCTGCCACTTGGATGGAAGAACAAACCATGTCGTCCTTTGCAGCTAAAACAATTCTGACAATTGCCGTCGCCGCCGCCACGATCGTTCCCCTGAGCAGCGCTTCCGCCGGAGACTGGGACCGCCATGATCGCCGCGATGCTGCCCTTCTCGGCGGCGTGCTCGGCCTTGCCGCTGGTGTCGCCGTCGGTTCCGCATTGTCCCGCCCCGCACCCGTCGATGACGAACGCGTCTATATCGACCCGCCGCGTCGCTACGAGCCGAGCTATGTCTATGAAGAGCCGGATTATCGTTATTACCGGCCGCAACCGCAGCCGGTTTACCGCCCCGCTCCGGTCTATCGCCCGGCACCGGTTTACCGTGCGCAGCCGGTCTACGACACCAATCCCGGTTACTACCAGCCGCGCCGCACGTACCGTACCATCGAGCCGTGGACAAATGCCTGGTACGACTACTGCTCGCAGCGGTATCGCAGCTTCAATTCCCGCTCCGGCACCTATGTCGGCAATGACGGTCAGCGTCATTTCTGCGTAGCGGGCTGATCAAAGACATTTCGACGCCTTCAGTGTCTTCTTTTTTAAAGCCGCGGGCGGAAACCTCCGCGGCTTTTTCATGAGCACAGCATACTGCCTACACTGCACCGCTCCTCACATAATCGCCGCGGTTGATGCCGTGACGTTGCAGCTTGTCGTAGAAGGTCTTTCGGGCGATGCCGAGCGTCGCGATGGTTTCCGCCACGTCGCCATTGGCCTGTTCCAGCGTTTCACGAATGATCCGCGCTTCGATCTCGTCCATGCGCTCCGGCAGGGTGCCGGAGGAAGGCAGAGCAGCTTGTGATGCAGGAGCTCCGACTGGACCCGTCTCCAGCCCCAGCACCACCCTTTCGGCAAAGTGGCCGAGTTCGCGCACATTGCCCGGCCAATCATGGTCATTCAGGTGACGCGAGATAGCAGCGCCGATCTGCGGCACCGGCATGTTGAAGCGGTTCGCAGCTTTGGCAACAAAATGCGAGAAGAGCAAAGGGATATCCGGCTTTCGTTCGCGCAGTGGCGGGATCGAAAGCGTGACGACGTTCAAACGGTAATAGAGGTCTTCACGGAAGGTGCCCCGCTCAGCAGGATCGCCAAGATCGACCTTCGCGGCTGCCACGACACGAATATCAACCGGCCGTTCGTCATTCGACCCCAGCGGCGAAACTTCCCGCATTTCAAGCACGCGCAGCATCTTCACCTGCACGGCGAGCGGCATGCTTTCAATCTCGTCCAGAAAGAGCGTTCCGCCGCTCGAATGTTCGATACGCCCGACCCGCTTTTTCTGAGCGCCGGTAAAAGCGCCCGCCTCGTGGCCAAAAAGCTCGCTTTCGATAACCGTTTCCGGCAATGCGCCACAATTCAGCGCCACGAAATTTCCCTTAGCGCGCTTCTTGCTCCACCGGTGAAGCGCCGTCGCGACCACTTCCTTGCCGCTGCCCGTTTCGCCCGCCACCAGCACATCCACATCCGTATCGGCAATGTGGCGCAGCGTCGTGCGCAGGCGTTCCATGGCCGGCGTCTGGCCAATCAGCGGAAGGTCGTCCTCAGCCTGCCCCGCCGCCCGGCGAAGCGCTCGGTTCTCCAGCACGAGACGGCGCTTTTCCAGAGCCCTGCGTGCGCTTTCAACCATACGTTCGGCGGGAAAGGGCTTTGCAATGAAGTCGTAAGCGCCGTTATGAAGCGCATCGACGGCCATTGGCACGTCCCCATGGCCGGTGATGAGGATGACGGGCAGATCCGCATCAATCTTGCGGACATGATCGAAGAACTCGAGCCCCGTCATGCCCGGCATCCGCACGTCCGATATGATGACGCCATCGAAATCGTCGTTCAACGCCGCGAGCGCCTGCTCGGCACGGGGAAAAGACGTGACGGACAGTCCGTCCAGCTCCAACGTCTGTACCATGGCTTTTCGCAGCTGGGAGTCATCATCAACCAGGAATATGGTTCCAGTCGTCGTCATGTCATGCTCGCTTCAGAAATACGGAAAAACAGGTGCCTGCCTCGCTGCTTGCCACCTCAATCCGCCCGCCGTAATCCGACGCAATATCGTTCGAGATGACGAGACCAAGGCCAAGGCCGCCTTCCTTGGATGTATTGAAGGGGGAAAACAGCTGGGCGCGGATGGCGTCGGGAATGCCGGTGCCATTGTCGCTGACGGAAATCACGATCATCTCGCCTTCCTCACGTACACGCACCTCAACTCTCGATTTTTCAATTGTTTCCGTGGCTTCGAGTGCGTTCTGCAACAGGTTGATCAGGATCTGTTCAAGCCGGATGCGGCTGCCCAAAACCATCAAATCCTGATCCGGCGACACGATATCAAGAGCATCCATCTGACCGGAAAAGCGGCTGCGCAACAGCACGACAGCGCCTTCGATGACTGACCTGACACTCACGGGCTCGGCAGCAGTACGCCCCTTGCGCGCAAGGATTTTCAGATCGGTGGTTATGGTGCCAATACGCTCGGTCAGGGCGGCAATATCCTCAAGGTTTTCGGTAACCTCCGCGAGACGATCACGCTTAAGCAGGGTCCGGGCATTGTCGGCAAAGGCGCGGATCGTGGCGACCGGCTGGTTGATCTCATGCGCCACACCCGCTGCCACCTGTCCGAGGATGGAAAGGCGGTTGGCCTGCACCAGCTCATGCTGCACATTGCGCAGCTCGCCGGTGGTTTTCTGGTGAAGGGCGATTTCCGCCTGCAAGTGGTCGCGTGTCTTCGTCAGATCGCGGGTCCGCTCCTGCACCTTCATTTCGAGTTCCAGACGGGCTCGTTGCTCCTCTTCCTTTTCCCTTAGCGCCTTATGCCTGCGCCATAGCCACAAAGCGGAGATCGCCACGAGCGGCATCAACGTCGCCAGCGCCACCACCCTGCCCTCCCGTATGGACGCATTGAGCGCCGGTGCGACTGGCTGAAGATAATGCAGCGTCCACGACGTCGTTGGAACGGGAACTTCCAGGCGCAGGTAATCGCCGCGCTCTTTCACGGGCGCATCAACGTGGATGAGAGGAATTGCCTCGCCAGAGCGTCGCGCCGCCCGAAAAGGAAGGGTGGAGAGCGTCTCATTGCCGAATTGAAGGCTATCGGAGATGATTTTTCGCCGCGCCTCATCGATTGGCGACACGGTCCTGAACCGCCATTCCGGCACGCTGGTCATCAGCACGACGCCGTTCCTGTCAACGACATAGACCGGCTTGCCGCCGATGTTCCAGTCCGTTTCAAGCCGATTGAACTCGACCTTGGCGATGACGACACCAAGCGCGCGACCATCCGCAGCATCGATGCGGCGGGAAATATAGAGCCCGGGCCGGCGGCTGACATTTCCGAGCGCGTAATGTTCGGAAATGCCATCCTTCATTGCCTGCCGGAAGTACTCGCGGAAGGCATAGTTTGAGCCGACGAAACTATCCGCCTCCCGCCAGTTGCTCGAGGCTATGGTCAAGCCCGTCGGTCCGGTGACATAGATGACCGATGCTTGCGTGCCTTCGATCAGCCCCTCCAGCTTTTTATTCAGCCGATCGAGTGCGGGCGGACCACCGCCATCAAGTGCCGCAGCAATATCAGGATCACCCGATAAGACCAGCGGAATGGCGCGCGGCCGCTCCAGTGCAACATTCAAAAGCGCGATCTTCAGCTCCGCATCGGTCGCCGCTTCGGAACCCGCCTTGCGAAGGGCCTGATTGCGGGCGATATCATCGGCGACAAGCAGCACACCGAGACCGACGAGCAACCAGAGGCCGGCCAGCGCCAGCCACTGTGCCTGCCGCCTGGCGCGGGAATTCAGGGTGCGGTTCTCGGTCATCGCCTTATTGTGCGGATTCACACACAGGCCGCAAGCATTTTTGTCCGGAATTCCGCACAAACGGTCAAGCACTCCTAAAGCCTGAATAAAAACTACTTTTTAAATCAGTCAGTTGCGGCAAATAATCAAGTCTGGCATGCGTATTGCACATGACTCCTCAATCGGCGCGAAGCCGTCAACGACACGGCGATCCCGGGAGGCCAATCAAGGCAGGGTGAGGCCGAGGAGGAAAAAACATGATCGATACGACAGCCGTGGCCGCGGGCCACGCCAAATTGCCATTTTACAAGCATCTGTATTTCCAGGTTCTCGTGGCCATCATCGCCGGTATCGCGCTCGGCCATTTCTATCCGGCCTTCGGTGAAGAGCTGAAGCCGCTCGGCGACGGCTTCATCCGCCTCGTCAAGATGATCATCGCACCGGTGATCTTCCTCACCGTCGCAACCGGTATTGCCGGCATGAACGACATGAAGAAGGTCGGACGTGTGGCCGGCAAGGCCATGATCTACTTTCTGGTCTTCTCCACCCTTGCGCTCATCGTTGGCCTCATCGTCGCCAACACCGTGCAGCCCGGCGCCGGCATGAACATCGATCCGGCCACGCTGGACGCCAAGGCCGTCGCGACCTACGCCGACAAGGCCCATGAGCAGACGATTACCGGCTTCCTGATGAACATCATACCGACGACCATCGTGGGTGCTTTCGCCAGCGGCGATATCCTGCAGGTGCTGTTCTTCTCGGTGCTCTTCGGCATCGCGCTCGGCGTCGTCGGCGAGAAGGGTAAGCCCGTCACCGATTTCATGCATGCCCTGATGTATCCGATCTTCAAGCTGGTTGCGATCCTGATGAAGGCCGCCCCCATCGGCGCTTTCGGCGCGATGGCCTTCACCATCGGTAAATACGGCATCTCGTCCGTCACCAACCTTGCGATGCTGATCGGCACCTTCTACGTCACGTCTTTCCTGTTCGTGTTCGTGGTCCTCGGCGCTGTCTGCCGTTACAACGGGTTCTCCATCGTTGCGCTCATCCGCTATATCAAGGAAGAACTGCTGCTGGTTCTCGGTACCTCGTCTTCCGAGGCTGCCCTGCCCGGCCTGATGAGCAAGATGGAAAAGGCCGGCTGCAAGCGCTCCGTCGTCGGTCTCGTCATCCCCACCGGTTACTCTTTCAACCTTGACGGCACCAACATCTACATGACGCTGGCAGCCCTCTTCATCGCGCAGGCAACCGGCATTCATCTCTCCTTCGGTGAACAGATCCTGCTGCTTCTGGTCGCCATGCTTTCTTCCAAGGGTGCGGCCGGCATCACCGGTGCGGGCTTCATCACGCTTGCGGCAACGCTCTCCGTCGTGCCTTCCGTTCCGGTTGCCGGCATGGCGCTGATCCTCGGCATCGACCGCTTCATGTCCGAGTGCCGCGCGCTGACCAACTTCGTCGGCAATGCGGTCGCCACCATCGTCGTCGCCCGCTGGGAAGGCGAACTGGATCAGGACCAGCTTGCCCGCGTTCTGAGCGGCAAGGAAGAATTCACCGGCATAGCCGATGTGGATCAGCTCCCGGCTTCTGTGCAGCCGGCAGAGTAATACGACCTCCCAAGGTCCTGCCTGTGCCGGCTCGTCCGGGCAGGCATTGCATGAAGGCCGACGCATCGCCTCGATGCGTCGGCCTTTGTCGTTTGCGCAACGACCTAAAAATGGTTTTATCGGACACACAGTGAGATTGGCCACATCGGCATAAAACCGTTTTGACGAGAGTAGCGCTTATGAGAAACATTTTTCTGGCATGGCAATTCTGGGCCTTGTTATCAGCGGCGTTCGCGGCCCTCACTGCCATTTTCGCCAAAATTGGCATCGAGAATGTCAATTCTGATTTCGCCACGTTTATCCGCACCATGGTCATACTCGCTGCCGCCGGCTTGATGGTCTACGTCACCGGCAACTGGCAACAGCCCTCCACGATCTCCGGCAAAACCTGGATTTTCCTTGTCCTGTCAGGCTTGGCGACGGGCGCATCCTGGATATGCTATTTCCGGGCGCTGAAAATCGGCGATGCCGCCCGCGTCGCGCCCATAGATAAGCTGAGCGTCGTCTTCGTCGCGGTTTTTGCAGTGCTGTTTCTGGGCGAAAAGCTCTCGCTGCCGAATTGGCTCGGCGTGGTGCTGATCGCCTGCGGCGCGGTTCTTGTCGCGTACCGCGGCTAGTGTCGGCCCTAATGAAGCGACCGACACTATACGGTAAGTATCAGCCCCGGGCCTGCAATGCCTTATCAAGACCGCGCCTCACCCCGGAAAACAGCTCATCCAGCTGCTCGGCCGTGATGATCAGCGGCGGGCAGAAGCAGATGGATTCGCCAATAGGCCGGGTAATGACGCCTTCGCTTTCGATAGCGGCGGCCAGCGCAAGCGTTGTGTCGCCCGGCTTCATGCCCTCCCACGGCTTCACTTCCAGCGCACCGATAAGGCCTATGCCCCGAGAGGAATGGATGAGCGGATGATCGGCAAGAGCTTTCAGATGATCGAGAAACTTTCCTTCCAGGCGCGCGACATTGCCGACCAGATCGCGCTCCTGAATGATCTTCAGGTTCTCAAGACCCACCGCGGTCGCGACCGGATGGCCGGAGGCGGTGTAACCGTGGCCGAAAGAGCCGATCCGGTCTGATTCATCGGCGATCGGCTGATAGAAATCATCGTTCATGATGATGGCCGAGAGCGGCATATAGGATGACGAAATCTGCTTTGAGACGACAAGCACGTCGGGTTTGATGTCGTAGGTCTCGCAGGCAAACATCTTGCCGGTACGGCCAAAACCACAGATGACCTCGTCAACCACCAGCAGGATGTCGTACCTTTTCAGGATCGCCTGCACGCCTTCCCAATATCCATCGGGCGGCAAGAGAACGCCACCCGCGCCCATGACAGGCTCACCCCAGAAGGCGGCGATGGTCTCGGGACCTTCGCGGAGGATCAGGTCTTCCAGTTCCCCAAGAATACGCGCGGTGAAATCTGCCTCGCTTTCCCCGTCCTTTCCAAAGTGGACATAGGAGGGGCAGGCCGTATGGAGCATGCGGTCCAGCGGCAGGTCGAAGCTCTCATGATTGCGCGGCAGGCCGGTGATAGAGGCCGACGCGATAGTTACCCCATGATAGCCCTTGATGCGGCCGATGATCTTTTTCTTGTCCTTTTTGCCAAGCGCATTCGAGCGATACCAGACCATTTTGGCGACAAGGTCGTTGGCCTCCGAGCCGGAGGAGGTGAAATGCACCTTCGACATGGGCACAGGCGCAAGCTCGATCAGCAGTTCCGCCAGATCGACGGACGGGCCGTGGGTCTTGTAGGAGAAGGTGTGGTAATAGGGCAGCTTCTGCATCTGCTTCGTTGCGGCGTCCACCAGACGCTGCTCGCCGAAACCGAGCGCCACGGACCACAACCCCGCCATCGCCTCGATGTAACGCTTGCCGCTGCTGTCGGTCACGTAGATGCCTTCGCCGCTTTCGATCACCAGACCGCCGGTCTTTTCGAATTTGCGCAGATTGACGTTCGGGTGCATCTGATAGGCGATATCGCGTGCCTCGACGGAATTCGGCAGGATGGTCATCGATGAGGGCTCCGTTTCGGTTGATGTCCAAGGCGTCAGACGTGCTGTCCGCCATTGATGTGGATTTCTGCGCCGTTGATATAGCTCGATTGATCCGAGCAGAGGAAATAGATGGTTTGCGCCACCTCGGCCGTCGTCCCGAGACGCCCCAGCGGCACCTGCGCATCCACCAGTTCGGCGGTGCCGGGGGAAAGAATGGCCGTATTGATCTCGCCTGGCGCTATGGCGTTGGCGCGCACGCCACGCGGGCCGAATTCATGAGCCAGTTCGCGCGTGAGCGCCGCCAGCCCAGCCTTGGAGGCGGCATAAGCAACGCCGGCGAAGGGATGAACCCGCGAGCCGACGATGGAAGTGACATTGACGATTGAGCCCTTTGCCGCTTCCAGTTCCGGCAGAAGGGCGCGCGCAAGAAGCGCCGTCGAAACGAGGTTGACGTTCATGACCCGCGTCCAGATTTCCGCCGTTGTATCCGCCACCCCTAGCCGACTGCCGCCTTCACCCTTGGGCGAAATCCCGGCATTGTTGACAAGAGCTGCAAGCTTGCCCTCGGGCAGGCGCGAGCGCACCTCGTCCGCCAGCTCATCGATACGCGACAAATCCTCGAGATCAGCCTGAATATGGCTTTCCCTGGCAGAGGGCCAGCGGCATTCCTCGGAAAAAGGCTGCCGCGATACGGTGAGGATCCTCCAGCCTTTTTCCTGAAAAAGCTTGACGGTGGCATGCCCGATCCCGCGGCTCGCGCCGGTGAGAAGCATGAAGGGAACAGCCATGTGAGAACTCCTGTGCCATGCGATCCGTTGAGCCGGACACATTCAGCATCGCATGTTAAAGGGCTGCAAGCGGCTGGCAAGGTCTTTTCTGTCGCACTGCGGCAATCTCTGGATCGGCCATGAGCTCATCCCATGCGAGCCCCCCACGCTCAATCCGCGCAGGTTTCCGATTTCGCAAAATCTCCGCCAGCCCGAAAGACAAGGGGGTAAGTGGTCGCACCCGCCAAAGGTTTTGCATTGGCGATGACGCCCTGTAAGTTGCGGCGGGATAACCCGCCCGAAAGCTTGCGAGGACGTCAAATGTTTCTGACCAACAAGGAGATGCTCGAACTAATCGAGCTTCGTCATGATCTTCATCGTCACCCGGAAGTTTCCGGCGAGGAGAAAGAAACCGCACGGCGCATTTGTGCTTTCCTTGAGCACGCGCAACCCGACCATCTCTTGACCGATTTCGGCGGCCACGGCGTCGCGGCCATCTATGATAGCGGCAAAGCCGGCCCGGCAATCCTCATCCGTTCCGAACTCGACGCTTTGCCCATTCACGAGAAAAGTGAGGCGGATCACCGATCGGTTACCGATGGCAAAGGCCATCTTTGCGGTCATGACGGACATTCTACCATTCTGACGGCATTGGCGTTGGGTCTTTCCCGCGAGCGGCCGGCGACCGGCCGGGTGATCCTTCTCTACCAGCCCGCAGAAGAGAACGGCGCGGGCGCAGCGGCCGTCCTTGCCGATCCTCGCTTCGAACAGATCAAGCCCGATTTTTCCTTTTCACTGCACAATCTGCCCGGCCTCGCACTTGGCTTTGTCAGCGTGACGGCAGGGCCGGTCAATTGCGCATCGCGTGGCATCAAGATTCGGCTCTCCGGTAAAACCGCTCATGCCTCTTCACCCGAGCACGGCATCTCGCCAATGCGGGCAATCTCGCAGTTGATGCCAGCCTTGGCTCAACTCGGTTCAGGCTTTCCGCCCGAGCCTGATTTTTCGATGGTCACCATCACCCACGCGGTCATGGGAGAAGCTGCTTTCGGTATTTCGCCGGCGGACGCTGAAATCTGGGCGACCCTGCGAACGCTGACGGACGACCGGATGGAAAAGCTGTGCGAGGCAGTGGAATCACTCGCGAGACAGATTGCAAGCGATCAAAAGCTAACGCTTGAGATGGCTTATGACGATGTTTTCCTGCATTGCGAAAATGCTTCTGATGCGGTCGACCATATCCGTCGAGCGCTGGACGACGAGAATATCGCCCACGGTTCCGAAGGCCTGCCGATGCGGGCCTCGGAGGACTTCGGCCGATTTCGTGCCGTTTCCTCCTCCGCCATGTTCTTCCTGGGTGCAGGCAGAGACTACCCCAACCTGCACAATCCGGATTACGATTTTCCAGACGCGTTGATCGGCATCGGTGCACGCATCTTCATGCGCCTGATCCGCAACCTTACAAAAGCGAAATAGCGATCAGCCGCCCTGGGGGCCGTTGCTCGGCCGGGCAGCACGGACCGCGGCGAGCCCCCTGATACCATCCTTGTTACCGATCGCGGTCAGGCTCTCGAAAATCTGGGCGGCCTCACCATATCGCTTCATCGCAAGATAGGAATAACCACGCAGCACCATCAGATCCGTGCGCTCATCCGCAAGCCGTGCCCGCTGGTCGAGCAGGAGCAGCGTCTCGGCATAGCGTTTCGACTGGAAGGCGGAAACCGCGCGATCCGCAAGGATGGAGACCTGCAACTCGGTCGCGCGAGGGCGGTCCAAGCTGGACTTCGTCGCCGAGACGGCCGCGTGATCCGTGAGACCCATGCGCAGATAAGCAAGGCTCTGGCCGTACGCCGCGTCGCTTTTCACCGTCGAATGACCGCTCTCAATTGCTGATTCAAAGGCTTTCAGTGCCTCCGCCGGCCGGTTCGTTTCCATCAGGCACCAGCCGAGATCGAGGGCCTGCTGCGGCGGCAGACGCTGCGGGTCAGGATAAGCCGTACAGGACCGTGGTCGTGAGGCCGCGCTCGTGTCCCTTTGTGCTTGCGCGGGCCTGCGTGCCTGCTTGCGGACCGGTTCCGGCTGCTGTGTGACAGCAGGGGCATAGGTCACCGCCGTCTCGCTCTGGGGTGCATATGCGGGGACCGGCGTTGTCGCCTGGGCCGCCGCGGTTATGGGCGCAACCGGCTGGCCGGTCTGGTCCACCATGCGCGCGGTTCCGACATCGGCAATGCGTTGCGAGCGACCGCCCCACTGCTGCTGGATCCCGCGTAGACCGGCGAGATTACGCAGATCGTGATAGCTGACTGCTATTCCATAGGCAGATGGTTCATCGTCCGGCTTCCAGCCAAGGGCTGTACTAAACCATTGCAGGGCGAGCGGGGTCTGCCGAAAAGCCAGCGAATACCACCCGAACTGCTGGGCGGTGGCCGCATCCTTACGGGCTACCGTTTCGGCAGCGATGCGTTGCAATACATCAGGCGGCAATGCGACCGGTGGCTGCAGCGCAAGAAGATTGGCCGTTGCGGCAAGATAGGTGGCACGCGCATCGTCGGAAGCGCCCCGCCACTTATACATGACATCTTCTGCCTCGCGCGGCTCGTTGCGATCAATCAGGGCGAGCGCCAATCCCTGGGATGCCGATGCGCTGTCTTCCTCTTCCCGCGCCTTGCGGAACCACTTTTCCGCCTCGGTCATGTTTTTCTGGCGAATGTAATACCAGCCCAGCAGGAGGGCATCGCTCGAAAGTTTGTCGGTCTCTGCGAGCCTTTCAAGCCGCAACACATAGGCTGAGGGAACGGTCACAACCGGCTCCTCGCCATCTTTCGGCTTTTCTCCGGCTTTGGCCACAAACTGGCGGGCGAGATCGTTCTTGACGGGTTCGAACTCGAGCTGACCATCCGCGCCGGGTTTCTCTTTGGCCAGCAATTCGTCCATCATCTTGGCCGGCAGGAGCGCCGATGCCTTCTGCACCGTGGCGAGCCTATCGTTTGCGGCAGTGCAATTATTGAGAATGTACAGATAGGCGTCGCGCGCGCGTCCCATCCGGTCCGTATTGGCGAAAGCCTCCGCCACCCGCCACAGGACGTCGACCTCGCCGCAGGTCAAGAGGCCAGGATTGCCCGCCGCCGTGTCCACCACCGTGGCATATTGCTTGAGGTCGGAGGCATTGACGAGACGTTGACGCGCCTCGGCGAGGGAAAGCATGCCCATCAGATTGTCCGGCGGCTGCCAGTCTGGCTCGGCCTGCTGGCGATCGGCAATGGCCTTCCTCACCTCTGCATAGCGGCCATCCGTATAAAGCTGCCACATGGCATCGAGTTTCGGATCGCCGTTTTCGGGGACGGCGAGAGGATCAGCAGGCGGCGTCCAGTTGGGATAAAGCGCGCGAAGGCGTGCGATTTCCGCCTGGAGGCGCTGGGTGTCTCCCTTCGCCGCAAAATAGCGCAACGCGCTCA
>NZ_JBQYSN010000037.1:0-41788 GCF_052686535.1 Agrobacterium sp. DKPNP3
TGACAGCCGGCGCCGGCGCCGTGCTTGCCAAGCCTGCCGATCCAGGCGGGCTGGTTGAGGAAATTCACCGGCTACTGAAGGCAAAACGTCCGTCGCTAATATGAAACGGCGGACTCGCGCTGGTCGCATTTTGTCACTATTCTGTCGTCAAATAGTGATTTATGACAGGAAAATTCTTTGGTGGCGGAGCGATTCCCCATGGTTGCCGAAATCCTCAATCATGACATTTGCGAGAACAATGTCGTCATTCCTGCTCGTCCGGACATAGCTCAGGACAATGAGGGTCTTTTCGGGCGTATCGGCAAGCTGGAAACACGGCTGGCAAGAAACGAGCGAGAGATCGATGCCGCGCAATCCGTGCGTTACCGGGTCTTTGTGGACGAGATGAAGGCGCGCCTTCCCGCAGAAGCGATGCGGCGCCAGCGCGACTTCGACGCCTGGGACAGCGTTTGCGATCATCTGCTTGTTCTCGACAAGTCGATCGAAGGCGACAGCGAGGACCAGATCGTCGGTACCTATCGCCTGCTGCGGCAGGATATCGCGATGGCAAATAACGGCTTTTATTCAGCCAGCGAATTCGACATCGCTGGCCTCGTCGCACGTCATCCCGGCAAGCGCTTCATGGAACTTGGCCGCTCCTGCGTGCTGCCGGAATATCGCACCAAACGCACCGTCGAGCTTCTGTGGCAGGGCAACTGGTCTTACGCGGTCAAACACCGCATGGACGCGATGATCGGCTGCGCCTCATTCCCCGGCGTGCAGCCGGAAGCGCACGCGCTCGCCTTGTCCTTCCTGCACCATAATTGCCTGGCAAAGGGAGAGTGGGAAGCGGTCGCGCTCCCCGAACTCTACCACGAAATGGACCTCGTCCCGGCAGAGGCGCTCAACGCCCGCAAGGCGCTGAATGCCATGCCGCCGCTGATCAAGGGTTACATGCGTCTCGGGGCCATGTTTGGCGCTGGCGCGGTCGTTGATCATGCTTTCAACACGACCGATGTCCTGGTGGTTCTGCCGGTATCATCCATCGCCGGCCGTTACATCAGCTATTATGGCGGCGAGGCCGAACGCATCAACGGTTGATCGGTTTTTGATCTGCGCCATCAGGATGTTCCTGTGGGCAGCGCATCCGCGTCTGTTGTCTTGGGGCGGCCATTCCCGCTAGTGTCGGCGCTCATTTTCCGCAACACGATATGACATCGGCAGGCCATTGACGGACGTTCTGACAACCGCTTCCCTGATCTCGGAAGAAAGCCGCGCGACGGCCACTCCGATGATGGAGCAATATATCGAGATCAAGGCGAACAATCCCGGTTCGCTGCTGTTCTACCGCATGGGCGATTTTTACGAATTGTTTTTTGACGATGCGGTGGAAGCCTCCCGCGCTCTCGGTATCACCCTGACGAAACGCGGCCAGCATATGGGTCACGATATTCCCATGTGTGGCGTTCCCGTTCACGCGGCGGATGACTATCTCCAGAAGCTTATCATGCGCGGTTATCGCGTGGCGGTCTGCGAACAGGTCGAGGATCCGGCAGAAGCCAAGAAGCGCGGCTCGAAATCCGTGGTCAAGCGCGATGTGGTGCGGCTCGTCACACCAGGCACGCTGACGGAAGAAAAACTGCTGTCGCCGACGGAATCCAACTATCTGATGGCGCTGGCGCGTATTCGCGGCAGTGTAGAAGCACAGTTCGCGCTCGCCTGGATCGATATTTCCACCGGCGTTTTCCGTCTGGCGGAGACGACGCTTACCCGGCTTCTCGCCGATATCTGGCGCATCGATCCGCGCGAGTTGATCGTCGCTGACAGCCTGTTCCACGATGATGAACTTCGGCCGGTTTTCGATATGCTGGGCCGCGTGGCGGTGCCGCAGCCGGCCATTCTCTTCGATAGCGCGACAGCGGAAGGGCGCATCGCGCGTTATTTCAACGTCTCCACGCTCGACGGATTCGGCACGTTTTCACGCGTGGAAATGGCCGCTGCCGCTGCTGCGGTTGCCTATGTCGAAAAGACGCAGATTGCCGAGCGCCCGCCACTTGGCGCACCTGAGCGGGAAAGTGCCGCCTCCACGCTGTTCATCGATCCCGCCACCCGCGCCAACTTGGAGCTCGTAAAAACGCTGTCGGGTGACAGGGACGGCTCGTTGCTGCATGCGCTGAACCGAACGGTCACCGGCGGCGGCGCGCGGCTTCTCGCCGAGCGGCTGATGTCACCCTTGACCGATCCGGAGAGGATCAATGCCCGTCTCGACGCGGTCGCTTATCTCATCGACGATGTCTCTCTCTGCGACGGCCTGCGCGATGCGCTGAAGCAGGTTGCCGATATGCCGCGTGCGCTCTCTCGTCTTGCGCTGGAGCGCGGCGGCCCACGCGATCTCGGCGCGATTAGACAGGGTTTGGCGTCGGCCGAGAGAATTGCCGCCGTTCTTGATCAGGGGCTGTTGCCGGAGGAGCTTGCCTCGGCCCTTGCCGATCTGAAAGCCTTGCCGCGCGGACTGGAAGCCATGCTCGGCTCGATGCTGGCCGACGATCTGCCGCTTCTGAAGCGCGATGGCGGCTTCCTGCGTGAGGGCGCCAATCCCGAACTCGATGAGGTGCGGGCGCTGCGCGATCAGTCGCGCCGGGTGATCGCGGGGTTGCAGCTGCAATATGCCGAGGAAACCGGGATCAAGTCCCTCAAGATCAAGCACAACAACGTGCTTGGTTATTTCATCGAGGTGACGGCAGGCAATGCCGATGTGATGACGGCGACCGATGAGGCGAAGGCGCGCTTCATTCACCGCCAGACCATGGCCGGAGCCATGCGCTTTACCACCACCGAACTTGCCGATCTCGAAAGCCGCATCGCCAATGCCGCGGCTGAAGCTCTGACCATGGAGCTGGAAGCCTTCGAGCGGATGGTTGAGGCAGTGGTAAAGCAGGCGGAGGCGATCAAGGAGGGTGCGCTGGCACTAGCGGTCATCGATGTCGCCTCAAGCCTTGCTTATCTCGCGACCGAACAGGCCTATTGCCGGCCGATTGTTGATGCCTCCATGACCTTTGCGATCACAGGCGGGCGCCACCCGGTTGTAGAACAGGCGCTGCGGCGGCAGTCCGCCGGGCCGTTCATTGCAAATAATTGCGATCTATCGGCAGTCAATGGTGGCAAGAATGGTGCGATCTGGCTGCTGACCGGCCCCAACATGGGCGGTAAATCCACGTTCCTGCGCCAGAATGCTCTGATCGCCATCCTCGCGCAGATCGGTTCTTTCGTGCCGGCGGAAGCCGCCCATATCGGCGTCGTTGACCGGCTGTTTTCGCGTGTCGGCGCGTCTGACGATCTGGCGCGTGGCCGCTCGACCTTCATGGTGGAGATGGTGGAAACTGCCGCCATTCTCAATCAGGCGACGGATCGCTCGCTGGTCATCCTGGACGAGATCGGCCGGGGTACGGCGACCTTCGACGGACTTTCCATCGCCTGGGCGTCGGTGGAGCACCTGCATGAGGTCAACCGCTGCCGCGGCCTTTTTGCCACCCATTTCCATGAGCTCACCGTCCTGTCGGAAAAGCTAGGCCGCCTTTCCAATGCCACGATGCGGGTAAAAGAGTGGGAAGGCGATGTTATCTTCCTGCACGAAGTCGGACCCGGTGCTGCGGATCGTTCCTACGGCATTCAGGTGGCGCGGCTTGCGGGCTTACCGGCATCGGTGGTGGAGCGGGCCCGCGAGGTACTGACGAAGCTGGAGGATGCCGATCGCAAGAACCCGGCAAGCCAGCTGATCGATGATCTGCCGCTGTTCCAGATCGCGGTTCGCCGCGAGGAAACGCGCAAGGCAGGACCATCAAAGGTGGAGGAAGCCCTGAAAAGCTTCAACCCGGACGAAATGACCCCGCGTGAGGCATTGGACGCGCTCTATGCGCTAAAGAAAGAACTTGGCAAGGCTTGAAGGGATAGAGTGCCTGTCCATAGCCTCTGAAACTCTTTATAGGACACTCCCAACGCAAGCGGTGGGATCTCCCACAGGACATGGATACCGGCATAGATGGCCATCAAGGACCTGGATTTTTCCGACATTCTCGATGTATCGGCGCTGAAGCGAGACTGCGACGTCATCTTCAGGGAAGACGGCAAGCGCATCGCCGACATCAGGTCCGATCTGCTGCCGATCTTCCGCAAGGCCAGCACGGAAGGTCGGGAGAAGGTGCGGGAGCTTTTGAAGGCGGATGGCAGTGGCATCGATTGCGCCCGACGCATCTCCTGGCTGCAGGACCGGCTGATCGAAACCCTCTATGATCTCGCCTGCCAATATGTCTATCCGAAGGATGCGCCGCAGATCGCGGTCGCCGCGGTTGGCGGTTATGGACGCGGCACACTGGCGCCGGGATCGGATATCGACCTCCTGTTCCTGCTTCCTCCGAAGAACACGCCTGACATGCACAAGGCCGTGGAGTTCGTGCTCTATCTCCTCTGGGATCTCGGCTTCAAGGTCGGCCACGCCACCCGCACCGTGGATGAGTGCATTCGGCTTTCAAAATCCGACATGACGATCCGCACCGCCATTCTGGAAGTGCGGGCGATCTGCGGCAAAAAATCCCTGACTGACGATCTCGAAAAACGTTTCGAGTCGGAGGTCGTCACCGGAACCGGCCCGGAATTCATCGCCGCCAAGCTCGCCGAGCGTGACCAGCGCCACCGCAAGGCCGGCGATACGCGTTATCTGGTGGAGCCCAACGTCAAGGAAGGCAAGGGCGGGTTGCGCGACCTGCACACACTGTTCTGGATCGCCAAATATTATTACCACGTCCGCGACACGGCCGATCTCGTCAAACTCGGCGTTTTGTCAAGGTCGGAACTGAAGCTGTTCGAAAAGGCCGATGATTTTCTCTGGGCCGTCCGTTGCCAGATGCATTTCATCACCGGCAAGGCGGAAGAACGCCTTTCCTTCGATATTCAGCGCGAAATTGCCGATGCGCTGAACTATCAGCCGCGCCCCGGCCTCTCTGCCGTCGAGCGCTTCATGAAGCACTATTTCCTTGTCGCAAAAGATGTCGGTGATCTCACCCGCATCGTCTGCGCCGGTCTGGAGGACAGGCAGGCGAAGGACGTGCCTGGCCTTTCCGGCGTGCTCAGCCGCTTCGCCCACCGCGTTCGCAAGATTCCGGGTTCCGTGGAGTTCGTGGAAGACCGGGGCCGCATCGCGCTCGCCAAACCCGATGTGTTCAAGAACGATCCGGTCAATCTCATCCGGCTCTTCCATATCGCCGATATCAACAATCTCGAACTGCACCCCGATGCCTTGCGCGTCGTCACTCGTTCGCTTTCGCTCATCAATGACGAGCTGCGGGAAAACGAGGAGGCAAATCGGCTTTTCCTGTCGATCCTGACCTCGCGGCGCGATCCGGCGCTGACGCTGCGGCGCATGAATGAGGCCGGTGTGCTCGGCAAATTCATCCCCGAATTTGGCAAGATCGTCGCGATGATGCAGTTCAACATGTATCATCATTACACGGTGGACGAGCATCTGATCCGCTCCGTCGGCGTGCTGTCGGAAGTGGACAAGGGAACAGCGGTCGATGCCCACCCGCTCGCCAATCAGCTGATGCCCGGCGTCGAGGAACGCGAGGCGCTTTATGTGGCGGTACTGCTGCACGATGTCGCCAAGGGCCGGCAGGAAGATCACTCCATTGCCGGCGCGCGTGTGGCGCGCAAGCTCTGCCAGCGCTTCCGTCTCACCGGCAAGCAGACTGAAACGGTTGTCTGGCTGATCGAGCAGCATCTTCTGATGTCCATGGTCGCCCAGACGCGAGACCTGCACGACCGCAAGACCATCACCGATTTCGCCGACAAGGTGCAATCCATGGAGCGGCTGAAGATGCTGCTCATCCTGACCGTCTGCGATATCAGGGCTGTCGGTCCGGGTGTGTGGAACGGCTGGAAGGGACAGTTACTGCGCTCGCTGTATTATGAGACCGAACTGCTTCTGTCAGGCGGCTTCTCGGAAGTCTCCCGCAAGGAGCGCGCGCAGATTGCCCGCCAAGCGCTCTACGATGCCCTTGACGACTGGGGCCAGAAGGCGCGGCGCAAATATACAAAGCTGCATTACGAGCCCTACCTGCTGACTGTGGCGCTGGAAGACCAGGTGCGCCACACCCGCTTCATCCGCGAGGCCGACAAGCAGGAGAAGGCGCTCTCGACCATGGTGCGCACCCATTCCTTCCACGCCATCACGGAAATCACCGTTTTGGCGCCCGACCACCCGCGCCTGCTTTCGATCATAACCGGCGCATGCGCCGCGGCTGGCGCCAACATTGCCGACGCGCAGATTTTCACCACCTCCGATGGGCGGGCGCTCGATACGATCCTCATCAACCGCGAATTTCCGATCGACGAGGACGAGACGCGGCGCGGCAACAATGTCGGCAAGCTCATCGAAGAAGTTCTCTCCGGCAAGCAGCGCCTGCCGGAAATGATCGCCACCCGCACCAAGAGCCGGAAGAAAAAGAGCGCCTTCACCATTCCGCCTTCGGTGACGATCTCGAATGGTCTGTCCAACAAGTTCACCGTGATCGAGGTCGAGTGCCTCGACCGGCCGGGGCTTCTGGCCGACATGACGGCGGTCATCGCCGACCTGTCACTCGACATTCACTCCGCCCGCATAACCACCTTCGGCGAGAAAGTCATCGACACCTTCTACGTGACCGACCTGTTCGGCCAGAAGGTGACGACGGACAACCGGCAGGCCAGCATCGCGCAACGCCTGAAGGCTGTGATGAGCGAGCAGGAAGACGAATTGCGCGACCGCATGCCGAACGGCATCATCGCCCACCCAGACGTGGCGGCCCTGCCGGCCGCGCGCACGGCAAAGGCTTGATAGTCCCATGAGTCTGATCGGCAAGTTCGCCACCGTCGGCACCGCCACGCTCGGCAGCCGCATTTTCGGCTTTCTGCGCGAAACGCTGATGGCAGCCGCCGTCGGCACCGGACCGGTAGCCGATGCCTTCAACGCCGCATTCCGATTTCCCAATACCTTTCGGCGGCTTTTTGCCGAGGGTGCATTCAACTCTGCCTTCGTGCCGCTTTTCGCCAAGGAAATCGAAGCGAATGGCATGGAGGGTGCAAGGCGCTTTTCCGAGGAGGTCTTCGGCGTCCTGTTCACGGTGCTCCTGGCCCTGACAATTTTGATGGAATTGTCGATGCCGTTCATCGTCCGCACCGTCATCGCGCCGGGCTTCCTCGAAGATCCGGTGAAGTTTGATAACACTGTCCGCCTTGCGACGATCATGTTTCCCTATCTGGCCTGCATGTCGCTCGCGGCGATGATGGGCGGCATGCTGAACTCGCTGCACCGTTATTTCGCGGCGGCGATCGCACCGGTTTTCCTCAATATCATTCTCATCGGCGTGCTGGCGCTGGCCTGGTGGAAAAATTACGATCCGCTTCAAGTCGGTTACGCGCTCTCATGGGGCGTGATGGCGGCAGGTCTCGTGCAGCTCGCCATCGTCTGGATTGCAGTGCGCAATGCCGGCATGCGCATTGGTTTCCGCAGACCACGGCTGACGAAGAATGTGCAGCGCCTTCTGGTCCTTGCCCTGCCGGCAGCAATCACCGGGGGCATCACCCAGATCAATCTGCTCATCAACACCAACATCGCGTCCGGCGGCGAAGGTGTCATATCCTCCCTTGCCTATGCGGACCGCATCTATCAACTGCCGCTCGGTGTCGTCGGCATCGCTGTTGCCACGGTGCTCCTGCCGGAACTGGCGCGCGCGCTGCGCGGCGGCCATATGGTGGAGGCCGGAAGCCTGCAGAACCGCTCGGTCGAGTTCGTGCTGTTCCTGACCCTGCCCGCTGCCGCGGCACTTCTCGTCATGGCCGAACCCATCGTTCGTTTCCTGTACGAGCGCGGCAATTTCGCGCCGTCCGCAACGATCACCGTTTCACAAATCCTCGGCATCTACGGTTTGGGCCTTCCCGCTTTCGTGCTGATCAAGGCCTTCATTCCCGGTTTCTTCGCGCGCGAGGACACCCGCACGCCAATGATCTTCGCGGCGATTTCCGTTGTCGTGAATGTCTCGCTGGCGCTTACGCTTTTCCCGCGCCTCGGCGGTCCCGGCATCGCGATCGCGGAAATCACCGCAGGCTGGGTCAACGCCGCGCTGCTGTTTGGCATGCTCCTGTGGCGTGGTCACTGGCATCTGGATATTCCGCTGCTCACCCGTATCCCGCGCCTGCTCTTGGCCGCGGCGCTGATGGCCGTATTTGTGCATTATGCGCTGACGTGGCTGACCTTCGAGCTGTCTTCCGCCTCGTCCATCTTCGTGCGTGCCGGCACGATCATGGGCCTCGTCTTTGCCGCCATGCTGGTTTATTTCGTCCTGGCTTTCCTATCTGGAGGTGCCGACATCGGGATGGTGAAGCGGGCCGTCCGCAAGCGCGGTAAAAAGACTGCCGAAACGGAGGCTGGCTGATGTCCTTTGCTGAAAACCGCCGCATCGCCATGGTTACCCTCGTGGTCGATGACTACGATCGGGCGAAGGCGTTTTATTGCGATGTTCTCGGCTTCGAGTGCCTCTCCGATGAGCCACTTGACGACGGCAAAAGGTGGCTGGTGGTCAAGCCGCAGGGCGCTGACGGTGGCGCCCTTCTGCTTGCCGAGGCGGATGGCGAAGAGCAGCGACGTTCCATCGGCAACCAGACCGGCGGCCGTGTTGGATTTTTCCTGCATACCGACGATTTCGCCCGCGACCATGAAACCATGATTGCACGCGGCGTGCGCTTTCTGGAAGAGCCGCACCATGAGGCTTATGGTTACGTCGCGGTCTTTGCCGACCCTTACGGAAATCGCTGGGACCTTCTTCAGCCGCGCCGTGGATAGCCTTGAAACCGCTTGATTGCAAGGGGCTGCGGGTGCATAAGCGCGCGTGCAATTGCAAACACGGGGCGGGGACCTCCACAAGCCTTTTCGAGGACGACAATGAACGCATTCAAGCCGCTGGTTTTCTCGGGCGTCCAGCCGACCGGCAATCTGCATCTCGGCAATTATCTGGGCGCGATCCGCAAATTCGTGGCGTTGCAGGAAGATAATGACTGCATCTATTGCGTCGTTGATATGCACGCCATCACCGCCCAGCTCGTTCACTCGGACCTGAAGGCGCAGACCCGTTCGATCGCGGCCGCCTTCATCGCTTCGGGCATCGATCCGGTGAAGCACATCGTCTTTAACCAGTCGGCCGTGCCGCAGCATGCGGAACTGGCATGGGTGTTCAACTGCGTGGCGCGCATCGGCTGGATGGAGCGCATGACGCAGTTCAAGGACAAGTCCGGCAAGAATACCGAACAGGTCTCGCTCGGCCTGCTCGCCTATCCGAGCCTGATGGCTGCCGACATTCTCGTCTATCGCGCCACCCACGTTCCTGTCGGCGATGATCAGAAACAGCATCTGGAGCTTGCCCGCGACATTGCCCAGAAATTCAATATCGATTTCGGAGACCATATCCGCAAGACGGGCCTTGGGCTCGACATTACGGTTGGCGATGAGCCGGTGCACGCTTATTTCCCAATGGTGGAACCGCTGATCGGCGGGCCGGCACCGCGCGTCATGTCCTTGAAGGACGGCACCAAAAAGATGTCGAAGTCCGATCCTTCCGATCTGTCGCGCATCAACCTTATGGATGACGTCGACGCGATCTCGAAGAAGATCAAGAAGGCAAAGACCGATCCCGACGCGCTGCCGAGCGAACTGGAAGGTCTGAAAGGCCGTCCGGAGGCCGAAAACCTCGTCGGCATCTATGCAGCCCTGTCAGACAAGACCAAGGCGGATGTCCTTGCCGAGTTCGGTGGCCAGCAGTTCTCAACATTCAAGCCGGCTCTCGTCGAGCTTGCCGTCAATGTGCTGGCGCCCGTCAATAACGAGATGCGTCGTCTTCTCGATGACCCGACCCATATCGATGCCATCCTCAGCCAAGGTGGTGAGCGGGCGCGTGCCACCGCGGAAAAGACGATGAACGAGGTGCGCGATATCATCGGCTTCCTGCGCTGACAGGTCGCTGCCACGCGAGTGCGGCGGGCGGTTTGCGCCTGCCGTGATTTGATATAATCTCCGCTCGAACCGTCGGGCGGTTTTTCGGATCACGGCGGATTTTGGGAGTACAGAATGGTTTCAACACGGCTGTCGCGTCTGGAAGGGCATCGCCGCAAGTTTCTCGCTGTAATCGATGACACACCGGAATGCGAAAGGGCCGTGCATTATGCCGGTCGTCGCGCCAAGAATTCCAATGGCGGTCTGGTACTGCTTTACATGATCCCGGAAGGCGATTTCCAGCAATGGCTGGGTGTCGAGCAGATCATGCGGGCCGAAGCGCGTGAGGAAGCGGAAGCCACGCTCGCCAAGATCGCCCAGAAGGTACGCGAAACGATCGGCATAGAGCCGGAATCCGTCATTCGGGAAGGCAGCGCGACCGAGCAGATTCACGGGTTGATCGAGGAAGATCGCGATATCGCCATTCTCGTATTGGCTGCCGGATCAACGAAAGAAGGGCCGGGACCGCTGGTTTCCTCCATCGCCGGACGTGGTGCGGCCTTCCCGATCCCAGTCACCGTTCTACCCGACACCTTGTCGGATGAGGAAATCGACGCACTTTGCTGACCCTCCAAGGGTTGGATTGAAGAGTTGGCGATTTCTTGAATGTAATTATCATGTCAGGGCTTGAAGTGTAGCGTCGCCGGGCGTATTTTTGGAAGAATTCTAAATTGCGGGGCGTGAACGGCGACCTCGAAGGAGACAGACAATGTTCATTCAGACGGAAGCGACGCCGAATCCCGCTACGCTCAAGTTCCTGCCTGGCAAGGTGGTGCTGGAAAGCGGGACCGCTGAGTTTCTCAACCCCTCGCAGGCGCAGGCCTCGCCGCTCGCTGAAAGGCTCTTCACCATTCCGGGTGTGACCGGCGTCTATTTCGGTTTCGACTTCATCACCGTTACCAAGGATGATGCCGAGTGGCAGCATCTGAAGCCTGCCATTCTCGGCTCGATCATGGAACATTTCATGTCCGGCCGGCCGATCATGGGCACGGCGATTGCGGCCGAAGTTTCGGACGAGGAAGGTGAGTTCTTCGAAGAGGGTGACGAAACCATCGTCGCCACCATCAAGGAACTGCTGGAAACTCGCGTGCGCCCTGCCGTGGCGCAGGATGGCGGCGACATCACCTTCCGCGGTTTCCGTGATGGCACGGTGTTCCTGAACATGAAGGGCGCCTGCTCGGGTTGCCCATCCTCCACCGCCACGCTGAAGCACGGCGTTCAGAACCTGCTCCGCCATTTCGTGCCGGAAGTGCTCGAAGTCGAAGCGGTATGACGTTCTAAGCCAGGCCCCGCCATGATTGTTCTCGCACTCGACACGTCAGGTGTTGATTGTTCCGCCTGCGTTTATGACAGTGCCTCCGACAAGGTGCTCGGCGACGTGTGCGAAACGATCGGCAAGGGCCATGCCGAAAGGTTGATGGCCGTCATCGACGGTGCCCTGCAGCAGGCGCAATTGCCGCTGCAGCAAATCGAGCGCATTGCTGTGACCATCGGTCCGGGGTCCTTTACGGGCATCCGGGTCGGTGTCGCGGCAGCGCGAGGTTTTGCTCTGTCGCTTGGCGTCGATGCGGTTGGTGTCACCACGCTCGAGACGATCGCTTTGCATCATCTCCTCGAAAACCCGGGCCACCCCGTGGCGGTAGGGCTCGATGCGAAACGTGGCGAGGCCTATCTCCAGACATTTGCAGCCGATGGATCGCCGCTCCGTGAAGCGGTCCTGCTTTCTCTCGATGATGCAAAAGCGGCTCTTTCGGGTTTCGATGGCGCCGTCATCGGCTCGGCCGCACCGCTCTTTGCAGGGCAGGAAAACGGCGCGGGCCCGGATCATTTTCCGATTGCCGCTGTCGCTCGAGCCGGTGCCCGCAAACCGGCTGGCCAGCCCAAACCCGCGCCGCTTTACCTGCGTGGACCGGATGCCCGGCCACAGACAGGTTTTGCGCTGGCACGCCGGGACGTTGCCTGATACGGCATGCGTCAGTGCATGTTTCTGATTCCCGATATTGGCGATGTTTGACGATTACCTGAGCTGGAAACCCTATTTCGAGATCGTGCCGATGCAGCACGAGGATTGCGCTGCCGTGGCGGACTTGCATGCCCTGCGCTTCCCGCGTCCCTGGAATGATGGAGAGTTCTCAGGCCTGCTGACTCAGGGCTCGGTTTTCGGCGCTGTCGCCCGCCAGACTAACGCTTTTTTCAGCAAGCCGCTGGGTGGTTTCATATTGGCGCGTGAAGTGGCCGGCGAGGCGGAAATCCTCACCGTTGCGGTGTCGGAAAAATTCGCGCGCGCCGGTCTTGGCTGGCGGCTGATGCAGTCGGCCATCCGCGAGGCGATGATGCGTGGCGCCGAAACCATGTTCCTCGAGGTGGATAATAACAACGCCTCTGCCGTCGGACTTTACAGGAAGCTGGGCTTCAAGACGGTTGCGGAACGGAAGGCCTATTATACGGCCAAGGATGGATCGAAGTCGACGGCGCTTGTCATGCGCCGCGATCTTCGCTAGTTCCCTGCGACAGGCATTTTTTCGGCGAAAGCCGCAAACCGGAATTCTCAAAAGGCCAGAAGACGTGACAGACCTTTCGAAAACGCTGGAGGAGCTCTGCGCCGAGCGCGGCATGCGCATGACGGACCAGCGCCGCGTCATCGCCCGTGTTCTTCAGGAATCGGCGGATCATCCCGATGTCGAGGAGCTCTATCGCCGTTCCTCCGCCGTCGATCCGCGCATCTCGATTTCCACGGTCTATCGAACGGTCAAGCTGTTCGAAGATGCAGGGATTATCGAGCGGCACGATTTTCGCGACGGTCGCTCGCGTTACGAGACGGTTCCAGAAGAACATCATGATCATCTGATCGACCTCAAGAACAGCGTCGTGATCGAATTTCACTCGCCCGAAATCGAGGCGCTTCAGGAAAAGATCGCCCGCGAGCATGGCTTCAAGCTGGTGGATCACCGTCTGGAACTTTACGGCGTGCCTCTGAAACCAGAAGAACGCTGAGGCCCATGTGAGCAGGCGGGCGTTCTCATTATGATGTGGTTGCGCACGGCCTATATTGCGGTCGTTCTCCTGGTCGTCACGCTGGTCCTGCTGCCGCTGCAACTCCTGGGGCTTGCGTTCAACTGGCATCTGCGCCGCCGCATCCCACGCATCTGGCACCGCATCGCCTGCCACGTCCTCGGCATTCGTGTCCATGTCCACGGCGACGTCGAGCGCGCAAAGCCGCTCATGCTGGCAGTGAACCACGCCTCGTGGAAGGATATCCTCGTTCTGGGCAGCATCGCCGACGTGGTGTTCATTGCCAAAACCGAGGTGCGGGACTGGCCGGTCTTCGGCTGGCTCGCTCGGTTGCAGAAAAGCATTTTCGTTCAGCGGGAGCAGAAGCGCAGCACCGGCGCCCAGGTCAGCGAGATTGCCAGCCGCATGGCGGACGGGGAAATCGTCGTCCTGTTTCCGGAAGGCACGACGTCGGACGGAAACCGCGTGCTCCCCGTCAAATCTTCGCTGTTCGGCGCAGCTTCCACCGCAGCCGATCAGGTTCCCGGAAAGCTGGTATACGTCCAGCCCGTGGCGATTGCCTATACCCGGGTGCAGGGCATGTCCATGGGACGCTACCACCGCGTCATTGCCGCCTGGCCGGGCAGCATCACGCTCGTGCCGCATCTGCTCGGTATCATCAAGGCGGGCAACATCGATGTCGACGTGACATTCGGCGACAGTATCCCCTTTCACAACACGGATAACCGCAAGCGCCTCACAACCGATATCACGGCTACAATCCGCTCCATGCTGGCATTCAGCCTGCGCGGCGGCTGGCGCGATTAGCAGATGTGTTCGCCTTTCCGGCATTTTTCTGTTTAATCTGGCCGGGAAAAACACTAGATAGCCGCCATGACCCAGGAAACGCTTGGCCTCGAAGCCCTACCCGTAAACGCCAGTGAAGGCGCAAACAGCCGCAAGGTTTTCATCAAGACCTATGGCTGCCAGATGAACGTCTACGATTCCGTCCGCATGAGCGATGCGTTGGCGAAGGATGGGTACGTTCAGACGGAGGATATGGGCGAGGCGGATCTGGTTCTCTTGAACACCTGTCACATCCGCGAAAAGGCAGCAGAGAAGGTTTACTCCGCGCTCGGCCGTCTGCGAGATATGAAAAAGTCGCGCGAAGAGCAGGGCCGCGAATTCATGATCGGTGTTGCCGGCTGTGTGGCGCAGGCGGAAGGCGAGGAAATCCTGCGCCGTGCCCCCGCCGTCGACGTCGTCATCGGACCGCAGACCTATCACCGCCTGCCGGACGCTTTGAAGCGCGTGCGCGGTGGCGAGCGTGTCATCGAGACGGAGTATGCGGTCGAGGATAAGTTCGAGCACCTGCCAGTTGCTGAGAAAGCGACATTGCGCACACGCGGCGTCACCGCGTTCCTGACGGTGCAGGAAGGCTGCGACAAATTCTGCACTTTCTGTGTCGTGCCGTACACCCGCGGTTCGGAGGTTTCCCGTCCCGTGCGCCAGATCGTCGATGAGGCGATGAAGCTTGTCGATGCCGGCGTGCGTGAGATCACGCTGCTCGGCCAGAACGTCAACGCCTGGCAGGGCGAAGGCGCGAAGGGCGAAAAATGGGGCCTTGCCGAACTGCTTTACCGTCTGGCGGAGATTCCCGGGCTCGCGCGGCTTCGTTACACCACCAGTCACCCGCGTGACATGGATGATCGCCTGATCGGCGCGCATCGCGATCTGCGCATTCTCATGCCCTATCTGCACCTGCCGGTACAGTCGGGCTCTGACCGCATCCTGAAGGCGATGAACCGCCGTCACACCGGTGAGGAATATATCAGGCTGATCGACAAGATTCGCTCCGCCCGCCCTGATATCGCCATGTCCGGGGACTTTATTGTGGGTTTCCCCGGTGAGACCGCTCGCGATTTCGAAGACACGATGGCGATGGTCGAAACGGTCAAATACGCGCAGGCCTTCTCGTTCAAATATTCGACCCGCCCCGGCACGCCGGGCGCCGATCTGAGCGATCAGGTCGATGAGGACGTCAAGGCCGAGCGGTTGGAAAGATTGCAGGCTCTGTTGCTGCGGCAGCAGAAGGAATTTGCGGAGTCGCTCGTCGGAAAAACGATGGATGTGCTGCTGGAAAAGCCCGGTCGCATGCCTGAACAGTTGATAGGTCGCTCTCCGTGGCTGCAATCCGTGAATCTTGATGCAAAGACTTTGAAAATCGGTGACATTGTTAATGTACGAATCACCGCAACGGGTCCAAACAGCTTGTTTGCCGAGGTGGCAGGGAGTTAGAGTGGGGAGCCGACACTGATTGGGACAGGAGCCTGACCGCTTGAACGCACACGAATTGGTATCAAATTCATCGCGCCAGCCACGCCCAGCCGCGACCGACGCCAATCACTTCGTCCTCACGTTCGAGAATAACAGGATAGCGGGAGAGCTATTCGGTCAGTTCGATCAGAACCTGAAGCTCCTGGAGCAGCGCCTCAATATTGACGCCCGCCCCCGCGGCAACTCCGTCGCCATCACCGGCGATGTGGTTTCCACCAACCAGGCCCGTCGCGCGCTTGATTTCCTTTATGAGCGTTTGCTTAAAGGTGGCGCCGTCGAGCTTTCTGACGTGGAGGGGGCAATCCGCATGGCCGTCGCAGCTGACGACCAGCTGACGCTGCCGACCATGGAGCGCAAGGCGAAAATTTCCATGGCGCAGATTTCAACGCGTAAGAAGACCATTTCGGCACGGACGCCCACGCAGGACGTCTATATGCGAGCGTTGGAACAATCAGAACTCGTATTTGGTGTTGGCCCCGCTGGCACGGGCAAGACCTATCTGGCTGTGGCGCACGCGGCGCAGCTTCTGGAGCGCGGCGCGGTCGATCGCATCATCCTTTCGCGTCCGGCCGTCGAAGCGGGCGAGCGTCTGGGCTTCCTGCCCGGCGACATGAAGGAAAAGGTCGATCCGTATCTCCGCCCGCTTTACGACGCGCTGTATGACATGATGCCGGGTGACAAGGTGGAGCGCGCCATCCAGGCGGGTGTCATCGAAATTGCGCCGCTCGCCTTCATGCGTGGTCGCACACTCGCCAACGCCGCGGTCATTCTGGACGAAGCCCAGAACACGACAACGATGCAGATGAAAATGTTCCTGACACGCCTTGGCGAAAACGGCCGCATGATTGTGACCGGTGACCCAAGCCAGGTGGACTTGCCGCGCGGCGTGAAGTCCGGCCTCGTGGAAGCCCTGCAGATCCTGACGGAGGTGGAAGGCGTGTCCGTTGTGCGGTTCAAGGATGTGGATGTTGTCCGTCACCCGATGGTGGCGCGCATTGTCCGGGCCTATGAATCCCATACGGCCGTCCCGGATGAGAGCCTGCTGAAGGGCGACTGACGAAAAGACAATGACAGCTCTGGATATTCAAATCAGCGTCGAGGCCGAAGGCTGGTCCTCGGAAGAGGACCTGTCTGCCTTTGCGTCAAAGGTGCTGGATGCGGCGGTCGATTTTCTGAAGCGAGAAGAGGATCAACCCTTTCCGAAAATGCCCGTCGAACTCTCGCTGGTCTTCACCGACGATGAAAATATCCGGGAAATCAACGCCGAATGGCGTGACAAGGACAAGGCGACCAACGTCTTGTCTTTCCCTGCTTTTCCGCTGGAACCGGGCGGAATGCCGGGCCCGATGCTGGGCGATATCGTCATCGCACGTGAGACGGTTGAGCGCGAGGCTCTTGAACTTGACAAGAGTTTCGAGGATCATCTGACCCATCTGCTCGTTCATGGGTTCCTGCATTTGTTCGGTTATGACCACATGGACGAGGAAGAAGCGGAAGAAATGGAGTCGCTTGAGACTCGCATTTTGGCGGTGCTTGGCCTATCTGATCCCTACGCGGGTCAAGAACCGCTTTAAATATTGTCTGGAGCCATGAACGAACATTCTGCACGACCTGCCAATGAGGGCAGAGAAAACGGCGAGCAGTCCTCTTCGGAGGAGGGCAGTAGTCACTTACGTCAGGACTACAATGCCAAACCGAGATCGACCATCTGGTCACGCATCGCGCGGTTGCTGAAACCATCCCAGGGCGAACGCCTGCGCGAGGATTTGACCGACGCACTGATGGACGACACCGAAATCGGTGCGGCCTTCACGCCCGAAGAACGGGCGATGCTGCACAATATCCTCCGTTTCCGGGAAGTCCGCGTTGAAGATATCATGATCCCTCGGGTAGATATCGACGGTCTGGACCAGAACATGACGATCGGCGATGCGCTGATCCTCTTCGAGGAAACCGGGCGCTCCCGCATGCCCGTCTATGACGAGACGCTGGATGACCCCAAGGGCATGATCCATATCCGCGACCTCCTGGCCTACGTCGCCAAGCAGGCACGCAACAAGCGTCGGGCCGGATCGCGCAGCGTCACCTACACAGAAGTGAAGTCGCCCCGTTCGCCGCGTCCCAATTTCGATCTGGCGCGGGTTGATCTCGAAAAAACGGTTGCCGATGCGGGTCTCGTGCGCAAGATCCTCTTCGCACCGCCGTCCATGCTTGCCTCTGATCTCCTGAAAACCATGCAGGCGCAGAGAACGCAGCTCGCTCTCGTCATCGATGAGTATGGTGGCACCGACGGTCTCGTCAGCCACGAAGACATCGTTGAGATGGTCATCGGTGACATCGATGACGAGCACGACAAGGATGAGGCGATGTTTTCGCGCCTTTCCGCCGATGTGCTTGTTGCCGATGCCCGCGCGGAGCTTACCGAACTTGCCGATGCCATCGGCCCGGATTTCGACGTGCGGGAACATCTGGAAGAAATCGATACACTGGGCGGGCTCATCTTCTTCGCGCTTGGCCGTATCCCGACCAAGGGTGAGGTCGTCAGGGCCGTCCCGGGCTTCGAGTTCCAGATCCTCGACGCAGACAGCCGGCGCATCAAGGGCGTCCGTATCGTCCGCAATCACGGGTCCGAGGGTGAGGATGATCGAGCTCCGGAAGATGCAGGCGCCGTCATTGCGCTGCCGGCTCCTGATGTGCGTCTGATCACACATCAACAGAACGCGGAATAATGGGGCGACGGGATATCCCGTCACCTTCCGATTGTTCGACATCGGTGGGGTGATGCGCGAAAGGCCTGAGAAAGTGGCTGGCGTCATCCCTTGTGTGGACTGCGAATCTTTTTTCCTTTACGTCGATTCCAGGGGAATTTTCGCGGGCGCAGCAGCCTTGCCGCGAGCGGGCGCTGCCGAATTGGCATTAACGGAGTTGGCATGGAGCGTCTTGCAGGCAGGTTAATGCTGGCCAGCGGCATGAGCCGCGCGTTGATCGCGATCGCCGCCGGCGCGATCGGGGCGCTCGCCCTACCACCATTCGGTTTTTTTGCCGCACTGTTCCTGTCTTTCACACTGCTTGTCTGGCTTATCGATGGTTGCACCGCAAAGCCTGGTGGTGGCCTCTTCAATCGCGCCCTGCCGGCCTTCTGTATAGGCTGGTGCTTCGGCCTTGGTTATTTCGTGGCCGGGCTGTGGTGGCTGGGCAATGCGCTGCTTCTCGAAGCAGATGAATTCGCCTGGGCTCTGCCGCTTGCCATCCTCGGCCTGCCGGCATTTCTGGCGCTGTTTTACGGTTTTGCGGTTGCGGCTGCCAATCTCCTCTGGTCCGATGGCTTGGGCCGCATTGCGGCGCTGGCGGCTGCCTTTGGTCTGACGGAATGGTTGCGTAGTTTTCTGGCGACCGGCTTTCCCTGGAACGCCATCGGCTACGGCATCATGCCTATTCCTGTCATGATGCAATCTGTGCACTTGCTGGGGCTTTTCAGCATAACGACGCTTGCCGTCTTCATTTTTGCCTCGCCGGCGTTGATTGCGACGAAAAAAGGCATGGCGCCGGGTCTCGCAATTGCTGGCCTCTTATTGGCGGGTCATGTTGGTTACGGCCTTTACCGCCTACAGACACCGGCCGAGACGCCGGCGGATGCGCTGACCGTCCGCATTGTCCAGCCGTCCATCGATCAATCGCGCAAGATGCTGAATGGTGACCGCGCGGAAATTTTCGCAGAGCACCTGCGACTATCCGCGCTGCCACCGGGAGACGGCAAGAAGCGCCCCGACATCATCGTCTGGCCGGAAACCTCTGTCCCGTTCATCTTGACGCAGAATCCAGACGCGCTGACGGAAATCGCCAAAACGCTTGATGATGGCCAAGTGCTGTTTACCGGCGCCGTCCGAATGGAGGATCAGGGCGCCGGGCGACCGCCGCGCTATTACAATTCGGTCTATGCGATCGATAGTCAGGGGGAGATCATCGGAGCGGCCGACAAGGTGCATCTGACCCCCTTTGGTGAATATGTTCCCTTTGAGAATGTGCTGCGCGAATTCGGCATCGATAACGTCATTGCCCTGCCGGGTGGCTTTTCCGCTGCGTCATCCCGCACGTCGCTGACCCTGCCATCTGGCAAGAGGTTCTACCCGCTGATCTGCTACGAGATCATTTTTCCCGGCGAGATGACAGCCGAGCTTCAAGGGGCAACAGCTATCCTGAATGTGACCAATGATGGCTGGTTTGGCGATACGCCTGGGCCCTATCAACATTTTCTACAGGCACGCATACGGGCTGTTGAAACGGGCGTACCGGTGATTCGCGGTGCCAATACCGGCATCTCGGCCGTCATTGACCCCTATGGCCGCATCGTTGCTGGTCTTGACTATGGTCAAGTCGGCACTATTGACGCCACCTTGAGTGGTGGGTCTCGTGATGCTATCGGTTACGACACACATCGGACGTATTTCTGGTTGATTTTTTCTTTGATGATCATTGTTGCGGCGGGCGGTGCGTGGAGTTTTGCGCGCGGCCGGAATTGACCGCGCACCCCCCACAATTGCATAGTGAATAGGTCAGTCGTAAAACAAGTTTGGCCGTTGTCCCAATACCGGCTTATTTCTTAGAATATTAGTGAAGCACTATATCAACCCTTTCCGAGTGTCAGGACCGCATGATGACCGAAAATAAGAAAAAGCCTAACCCCATCGACATTCATGTCGGCAGCCGAATTCGCCTTCGCCGGACCATGCTCGGCATGAGCCAGGAAAAGCTCGGTGAGAGTCTTGGAATTACCTTTCAGCAAATCCAGAAATACGAAAAGGGCACGAACCGTGTTGGCGCCAGCCGCCTGCAGAATATTTCGGCAATCCTGAACGTACCCGTTTCCTTTTTCTTCGAAGATGCACCCGGCGATCAGCCTGGCGGAACGCCCGGAATGGCGGAAGCGTCCAGCTCCAACTACGTGGTAGACTTCCTGTCGTCTGCCGAAGGTCTGCAACTGAACCGGGCTTTCGTGAAGATCGCCGATCCAAAGGTTCGTCGCCGCCTTGTCGATCTTGTCAAGGCGCTCGCCGCCGAGGGTGACGCGGAGTAATCTGCGCTTTCGCCATAATATTTCCGGCACGGGATGCCGGGCACTCAACGGTCCGCGAGGACCGTTTTTTTGTGTCGAATTAGAAAGGAATTCTCACATAAAGATATATTTATGTGGTTGTGTCCTTGTTTTTCGTGGCCGAAATGACTAACAAATCTGGAGACCGTTCTTTGAGGGGAATCCCGCATGCGTGCCAATTACCTGTTCACCAGCGAGTCCGTGGCCGAGGGTCATCCGGACAAGGTTTGTGATCGTATTTCCGATGAAATCGTGGATCTCGTTTATCGTGAAGCGGCCAAGACGGGCGTTGACCCGTGGACCGTGCGCATCGCTTGTGAAACGCTTGCCACGACCAATCGCGTCATTATCGCGGGTGAGGTTCGCGTTCCCGACACGCTGCTGAAGAAGGACAAGGACGGCAAGATCGTCAAGGATGCTTCCGGGCATCCGGTCATCAACCCTTCCAAGTTTAAGTCCGCCGCCCGCAAAGCGATCCGCGACATCGGATATGAACAGGACGGTTTCCACTGGAAGACCGCCAAGATCGACGTTCTCCTGCATCCGCAGTCTGCCGATATCGCACAGGGCGTGGACAACGCTTCCGATAAACAGGGTGACGAGGGTGCGGGCGACCAGGGCATCATGTTCGGCTACGCCTGCAAGGAAACACCGGATTTGATGCCGGCGCCGATCTATTATTCCCACCGCATCCTGCAACTGCTCGCCACGGCCCGTAAGAGCGGCGAGGGTGAGGCAGCAAAGCTCGGCCCCGATGCCAAGAGCCAGGTAACCGTGCGCTACGTCGACGGCAAGCCTGCCGAAGCGGTGTCCATCGTTCTCTCCACGCAGCATCTGGATGCCAACTGGGATTCCAAGAAGGTTCGTGCCGTCGTCGAGCCCTATATCCGTGACGCTCTCGGCGACCTGAAGATCGCCGACGATTGCCAGTGGTATATCAACCCGACGGGCAAGTTCGTTATTGGTGGTCCGGACGGTGACGCCGGCCTGACGGGCCGCAAGATCATCGTCGACACCTATGGTGGTGCGGCCCCCCATGGTGGCGGTGCATTCTCCGGCAAGGATACGACCAAGGTCGACCGTTCCGCAGCCTATGCGGCGCGCTACCTCGCAAAGAACGTCGTTGCTGCCGGCTTTGCTGATCGCTGCACGATCCAGATTTCTTACGCCATCGGCATCGCCCAGCCGCTGTCGATCTATGTCGATCTGCACGGAACGGGCAAGGTCAGCGAAGATCAGGTCGAGGCTGCGATCCGCAAGGTCATGGACCTTTCGCCGTCGGGCATTCGCCGCCATCTCGATCTCAACAAGCCAATATACGCCAAGACGTCTTCCTACGGCCATTTCGGCCGCAAGGCCGGTCGTGATGGCTCCTTCTCCTGGGAGAAGCTCGATCTGGTGAAGCCGCTCAAGGAAGCTTTGAGCGCTTAAGCATTTCCAGTAAAAGTGCGTAGCGGTTTTACGTCTGGAAAATGCGTCAACTAGATATCGCGCTTGTTATTTGGCGGCGATTGAGAGATACCGTCTGCAACTTTGTAACCCGCACAGTGCCTCACGGGGTGCTGTGCGGGTTAAGTCTATTTGGTCTTGAGAGTATGAGATGACGGAAGAACGGCGTTCGCGCGCGACGGAAGCGTTTTTTGGCAGGCGCAAGGGCAAGCCCCTGCGCCATCAGCAGGTCGATACGATTGAGAACCTGCTGCCTTTGCTGAAACTCGATCTGGAAAGCGTGCCCCCGTCAAATCTCGTCACTCTTTTTCCGGCTGACGTCCGATCGATCCGGCTGGAGATCGGTTTTGGCGGCGGTGAGCATCTCGCCCATCGCGCCGTCGAAAACCCCGAAACGGGTTTTATCGGCGTCGAGCCCTTCGTGAACTCCATGGCCAAGCTGCTTGCCACCGTGCGTGAGCGTGAGCTCATGAACATCAGGCTCTACGACGATGATGCGACGCAATTGCTGGATTGGTTGCCGGAAGGGTCGATCGATCACATCGATCTGCTTTATCCCGATCCCTGGCCGAAGAAGAAGCACTGGAAGCGTCGCTTCGTGTCAGACGTCAATTTCACCCGCTTTCACCGCGTGTTGAAACCCGGCGGCAAGTTCTGCTTTGCCTCTGACATCGATACTTACGTCAACTGGACGCTGCAGCATTGCGCCCGGCATGGCGGCTTTCAATGGACGGCGACAAGCGCTGATGACTGGCGCACGCCCTATGCCAACTGGCCAGGCACGCGTTACGAGAACAAGGCAAAACGAGAAGGCCGCAGCTCGGCCTATCTCACCTTCATCCGTCGATAAAGCATTTCCAGAAAATGCGCGCCGCGGATTTACGTCCGGTAAATGCGCAGGCGGTAAGCCCCCTCAGAGCGCCGCGTCCACTTCCGCCGCCAGCGGAATGGAAGGCTGGGCGCCGGCGCGCGTGCAGGCGAGCGAGCCTGCGACTGCAGCCCGCTTCAATGCACGTTCGAAGTCGATGCCCTGATCGAGGCTGGCGGCAAGGTAACCACAGAAGGTATCACCCGCGCCAACCGTGTCGAGCGGCTCGATCTTGAGGCCCGACGACCTGTAGACCTTGCCATTACGAATGGCGATCACGCCGTCGGCTCCAAGCGTGACGATCAATGTCTGGCCGGTCGTCTCGTGAAGGGCCTTGAGTTCGGTTTCCCGCCCGTCGCTGGAGAGGCCATTCTTGCCGATCAGCAGCTCGAACTCAGTTTCATTGGCAATGACGATATCGGCAAGAGCGCTAAGGCGCGGTGCGTCTGCGGTCAGCGGCGCGGTGTTGATGATTGTGGTGATGCGTTTCGCCTTGGCAGCCGTCAGCGCCGCTTCGATCGCTGCAGCCGGAATTTCGAACTGCAGCATCAGAATATCGCCCGCAGCCATTTCGGATATGGTTCTTGTGGCATCGGATGCGGAAACCTCGCCATTGGCGGCAGGGATGACAGAGATCATGTTCTCTCCGCCTTCACCGATCAGGATCACCGCCGTACCCGTGGGGCCAGGCGCGGTTTTGACCAATGACAGATCGGTCCCTGCGTCACGCAGCAAGGTCAGTGCCGGAGCGGCAAAGGTGTCATCGCCCGCAGCGCCCGCCATCTTGACCGTGGCGCCCGCGCGCCGCGCAGCCAGAGCCTGATTGGCTCCCTTGCCGCCGGCGGCCGTGGAGAATGTCTCTCCCGTCACGGTTTCACCGGGCTTGGGCAGGCGTTTGGCGGTCGCGACGAGGTCCATGTTGATGGAGCCGAAAACAGTAATCATGGGGCGCTGGGTCCGTATGAAATTTAAGCAAGGCGGCGACTTTGCCCGAGACGATCACTCGTCGTCAACTACCCGCAATTTCGCCGCACCGGCTCGGTTTTCCGCAAAGCGCCGGGCCTGGTCGATTTCTCCATGCGGCGCGTCTTTTTCCGTTGATGAGAAATCGAGGCCCTCGATTTTCTGTCCGCGCGCCAATACCTTGTCAGAGGAGATGAGCATCATGTCGACGTCTTTCTGCGCAAGCCCGAAATGGGCCTGCAACTTGCGCGTCCGATCGTCCAGACGCCGCACATCATCCATCAGCAACGCCACTTCACCCTGAATGAGATGCGCCTGTTCGCGCATGCGCTGATCTTTGAGCACGGACTGGATGACCTGCACCGACAGCATCAAAAGCGATGGCGAAACGATGACGACGCGGGCGCGGTGGGCGCGCTGCACCAGATATTCGAAATGCTGGTGAATATCGGCGAAGATCGATTCCGACGGCACGAAGATGAAAGCGGTATCCTGGGTCTCGCCGCGAATGAGATATTTCTCGGCGACATCGCGAATATGCACCTCCATGTCCCGGCGGAACTGCTGCACGGCGGCGCGTTTGGTTTCAGGCGTCTCGTCCGCCTTGATGGCGTTCCAGGCTTCCAGCGGGAACTTCGCGTCGATGACGAGCGGCGGCGCATTGTTCGGCATCTTGATGGTGCAGTCGGGCCGATAACCGTTCGAAAGCGTCGGCTGCAGCTGGAAGGCGCCCGGCGGCAGGGCGTCGGCGATCAGCGTCTCCATCCGTGCCTGTCCGAAGGCTCCGCGCGTCTGCTTGTTGGAAAGTATCGCCTGAAGCCCCACCACGTCCTTGGCCAGATCCTGAATATTGCCCTGCGCGGCATCGATGACCGCGAGGCGCTCCTGCAGGCGGCTTAGATTCTCATGGGTCGACCGGGTCTGCTCCGTCAGCGTTTCGCCAAGACGCTGCGACATGCCATCAAGCCGCTGGTTGAGCGTCTGGCTCATCTCGCTCTGGCGCGTGCCAAGCGTTTCCGCCATAGCCGCGATGCGTCCATGCAATTCGGACTGGGTTTTCAGGAGATCAGAGATTTCACCATCGGCTCCCGCCTTATTCGACCGGTTTGTGGTCACAAGCCATGTCACCGCGAGGCCGAAAACCACCGCAGCAAGCAGCGCGCCGAAGCTGATATCGACGGAGCCGGCCCGAAGCGCGGGCTCAAGGAGAACGGAGAAGTCTATGCTCATGACTAAATCTAGCAGATTTCCGATGATTCGTAAGATCAAACCAAGAACATTCCTGCGGCGGAAATGAGTCCGGCAGAGCGGATGCCGCCCGCCCTTTTCATCGTCGTGTTTTTTATTTCCTCTGCGCGAGAGATACGTTATGGGAAGCCATGACCATCAAACCGCTTATCATTTTGCCCGATCCCGTGCTGCGCCAGCAATCCAAGCCCATCGAACAGGTGGATGCCGAGGTGCTGCGTCTTGCCGACGACATGCTTGAAACCATGTATGATGCACCGGGGATCGGGCTTGCTGCCATCCAGATCGGCGTGCCGCGCCGGATGCTGGTGATCGATGTTGCGCGTGAAGGCGAAGAAAAGAACCCGATCGTCTTCATCAATCCGGAAATCCTCAAGGTTTCGGACGATATCTCCACCTATGAGGAAGGCTGTCTCTCGATTCCCGATTATTACGCTGAAGTGGAGCGCCCTGCGTCCCTCACCGTGCAATATGTCGGGCGTGACGGCAAGCAGCAGACGGTCGAGGCGGACGGCCTGCTCGCAACCTGTCTCCAGCACGAGATCGATCACCTGAATGGTGTTCTGTTCATCGACCATATTTCGCGATTGAAGCGTGACATGGTCATCAAGAAATTCACGAAAGCAGCCCGCGCAAAAGTCTGATCCGGCACACAGCTGACCGGGCGGAAGACAGGGCAGGGGGCGATCATGGCTCTTCGCATCATATTCATGGGCACGCCGGAATTTTCCGTTCCGACGTTGCGTGCACTGGTGGAAGCCGGTCACGAGATCGCCGCCGTCTACACCCAGCCGCCGCGTCCCGGCGGTCGTCGCGGCCTTGATCTGCAGAAATCGCCGGTACACCAGACTGCGGAACTGCTGGGTTTGTCTGTGTTCACACCCGTAAATTTCAAAGCCGAAGAGGATCGCCAGCAGTTCCGGGATTTCAACGCCGATGTAGCTGTTGTCGTGGCTTACGGACTGCTGCTACCTGAAGCGATTCTCTCCGGCACGCGTCTTGGCTGCTACAATGGTCACGCTTCGCTGCTTCCGCGCTGGCGCGGAGCTGCCCCCATCCAGCGGGCGATCATGGCTGGCGACACCGAAACCGGCATGATGGTCATGAAGATGGAAAAGGGGCTCGATACCGGCCCCGTCGCGCTTACCGCAAAGGTGGCGATCGACGAAAATATGACGGCCGGCGCGCTGCATGACAGCCTGATGCTGGCAGGTGCGCGGTTGATGCGGCAGGCGATGGGCAAGCTGGAAGCAGATGAGCTGCCCCTCGTCGAGCAGGCGGAAGAAGGCGTTCTCTACGCCGCGAAAATCGACAAAGGCGAGACCCGCATCGATTTTTCAAGACCGGCGCAGGATGTGCATAATCATATTCGTGGCCTCTCGCCGTTCCCCGGCGCATGGCTGGAGATGGAGATCGGCGGCAAGCCCGAGCGCGTCAAGGTACTGGCGTCCGAGCTGGCGAGCGGTATGGGCGAGGCAGGCAGCGCATTGGATGACGTTCTCACCATTGCCTGCGGCAGCGGCGCCGTGCGGCTCACCCGTTTGCAGAAGGCGGGCGGCAAGCCGATGTCGGCCGCCGATTTCGTGCGCGGCACGCCGGTTCCCGCCACCACGAGGCTTGGCTGATGCCACGGTTTCGCATGACCGTCGAATATGACGGCACGCCCTATTATGGCTGGCAGAGACAGGAAAACGGCCCCTCGGTTCAGGGTGCGCTGGAGGCTGCGGTTCGGTCGCTGACCGGCGAGAGCGTTTCCATTCGCGGCGCTGGCCGCACCGATTCCGGCGTGCATGCCGTTGGCCAGGTCGTTCACGTCGATCTCTCGCGAGACTGGGAGCCCTACAAGCTACGCAATGCCCTCAATGCGCACCTCGCCATGGCGGGTGAGGCCGTGGCCGTGCTCGATGCTGCCGCTGTGACCGAGGATTTTGACGCCCGTTTCTCCGCCCTTCGTCGGCACTATCTCTACCGCATCATTTGCCGCAAGGCCCGACTGGCGCTGGAGCACAAGCGGGCTTGGTGGGTGTCGAAGGACCTGGACCACGAGCGCATGCATGAGGCCGCGCAGATGCTGGTCGGCCGGCATGATTTCACGACCTTTCGCTCAGTCCATTGTCAGGCGAACAGCCCCGTGCGCACGCTCGACCGGCTGGACGTGACGCGCAACGGCGATCTCATTGAGATTCGTGCCACCGCGCAAAGCTTCCTGCATAACCAGATCCGCTCTTTCGCCGGCACGTTGAAGCTGGCGGGCGAAGGCGGCATGACCCCTGACGACGTGCGTGCTGCACTTGAGGCGCGGGATCGCAAGGCCTGCGGCCCGGTGGCGCCGCCTGACGGTCTTTATTTCATGCAGGTCGATTATCCCGACGTCATTCCCCCGCGCCGTCGTCTCGACGCTGACGTTGTGGAAGATGAGGGCTGAGGCGAGCGTGTCGCCGCTCAGGCGGGGTAGACGCCTAGAAAACGCTGCAATGCTTCCGACAGCAGCATGGCGGGCACCAGCAACGTCATGACGATTGCCGAGACGAGCAGCATCTGGTCGCGGATGAAGAATCTGACGATCCGTGAAAAGGCGAAGACCAGCGACAGAAGCAGCGCCAGCCACAAAATCGCGATCAACCCCTGCAACGGCGGTAGGAAGAACGCAATCAGGATCAGAACGGCGTAAGCGTATGAAAAGGGCAGGGACAACCAGTTCATGGTCGTTACGAGCGGCGCGAATTTCTCGCGTGCACCGAAAACATATAGCAACATGCCCGTCAGAAGCAGCGGCACGATCCAGCAGATCGCTTCGACCATGGCCAGCCGGAAGAAGAAGATGAGGCCAGTTCCGGTTCCCGGCGGGTAGCTCGCGAGAAACGCTGCCCGCAGCCATAGCCAGGAAACCAGCATGGCTGGCAGGCACCAGAGCGCGGAATAAAAGGATCGCCACATGCCGCGATCGCTGAGGTCAAGATATCGCGCGCCATTGTGGTCGCCGATGAGCAGCAGCCACAGGCCCGTCAGATAAAGCCTGACTTCACTTACCGTCGGCATGGGCGAACCAGCGTTCGATAAAGGTCTCGTAGATGCGCGTCAGCGTTTCGAGATCGGCAACGGCCACGCGCTCATCGACCATATGCATGGTCTGCCCGACGAGACCGAACTCCACGACAGGGCAATAATCCTTGATGAAGCGCGCATCCGAAGTGCCGCCGGTGGTCGAAAGCTTCGGCTCTTTGCCGGTGACGGTTTCAACCGCGCCTGACAGCGATGAGATGAGGGCGTTGTTCCGTGTCAGGAACACATGGCTCGGACGATCTGCCCAGACGAGTTCGTATTTGACCGGGGCGCGGTCGGGACGGAGCTCGCCTTCCGCTGCGGCGGCATCGAGGCGGCGGATGATTTCCGCCCGAAGGGTCTCTGCGGTCCAGGTGTCGTTAAAACGGATGTTAAAGGCCGCCGTCGCCCGCGCCGGGATGACATTGGTCGCGGCATTGCCGGTGTCAACAGTCGTCACTTCGAGATTGGAAGGCTGGAAATCATCCGTGCCGTGGTCAAAGGGCGGATGCATCAGCGCATGCGTCAACTGCAGAAGACCACGGATGGGGTTGTCGGCAAGATGCGGATAGGCAGCATGGCCCTGCACACCATGGACCGTGATGCGGCCGGAAAGCGAGCCGCGGCGGCCGATCTTGATCATGTCGCCCAACTGGTCGGGGTTGGTGGGTTCGCCCACAACGCAGGCATCCCACGTCTCGCCCCTTGCAGCAGCCCATTCCAGAAGTTTGGACGTGCCGTTGATCGACGGGCCCTCTTCGTCACCGGTGATCAGGAAGGAAACGGAGCCCCCAGGTTTGCCATGCTTTTCGATATGGCGGGCGATGGCGGCCACGAAACAGGCGATGCCGCCTTTCATGTCTACCGCGCCGCGGCCGTACATTTCGCCACTGACAATTGCCGCCGAGAAGGGCGGATGGCTCCATGCGGCCTCGTCGCCCACAGGCACGACATCCGTATGGCCCGCAAACATCAGATGCGGACCTTCAGTGCCGAGCCGGGCATAAAGGTTTTCCACGTCGGGCGTTCCCGCCTCGCTGGCCACCATCCTGTCCACCTTAAAGCCAAGCGGCGAAAGCAAGGAGTCGAGCAAGGAAAGCGCACCGCCTTCCGCAGGCGTCACCGAAGGGCAACGGATAAGGGCGGCGAGATTGGCAACGGGATCGGTCGTGGTCATGGTATCAGCTTTTATCAGTCGCGCAGCAGCTCGTTGATGCCCGTCTTGGAGCGGGTCTTCTCATCGACGCGCTTGACGATCACGGCGCAATAGAGGCTGGGACCCGGCTCGCCATTAGGGAACGGCTTGCCCGGCATGGTGCCGGCGACGACGACGGAATAGGGCGGAACCTCGCCATAGGTGATTTCGCCGGTGGCGCGGTCAACGATCTTGGTGGACTTGCCGATGAATACGCCCATGCCGAGAACAGCGCCCTCGCGCACGATGCAGCCTTCAACGACTTCCGAACGGGCGCCGATGAAGCAATTGTCCTCGATGATCGTCGGGCCCGCCTGCAGCGGCTCCAGAACGCCGCCGATCCCGACGCCGCCGGAGAGGTGCACATTCTTGCCGATCTGCGCGCAGGAGCCGACCGTTGCCCAGGTATCGACCATGGTGCCTTCATCGACGTAGGCGCCGAGATTGACGAAGGAGGGCATCAGCACGACGTTCTTGGCGACGTAAGCCGAGCGGCGGACGACGGCGTTCGGCACCGCACGGAAGCCGGCGGCGCGGAACTGGTTTTCACCCCAGTTTTCGAACTTCGACGGCACCTTGTCCCACCAGGTGGCTTCGCCCGGCCCACCGGTCACGATTTCCATGTCGTTCAGGCGGAAGGAGAGAAGAACGGCCTTTTTCAGCCACTGGTTCACCTTCCAGCTTCCGTCAGCCTGCTTCTCGGCCACGCGCGCCTCACCGCTGTCGAGAAGTTGAAGAGATGTGTCCACGGCGTCGCGAACCTCGCCCTTCGTCGATACATTCACGCCATCGCGGTTGTCGAAGGCGGTTTCGATGATGGTTTCGAGGGAAGAGAGATCCGTAAGGCTCATGGAAAATTCCTTGAATGTCGCGTGTGGTCTGGTCACGGAAGGCCCGCGCCGCTGGAAGGCTTTGGCCATTTGATCTAAGGGAGTGTTGGAAAGGCGTCAATGTGATTTGGGTGATTTGGCGCTTCAGACGAAAGGCATGGAAATGGCACGACTGAAAAATGGCAAGTTGCGGCGCAAGGACGGGGTCTGGGATCCTTTGAAGCGCAGCGCTGTAGACAAGCAGCAGGCCGAGGTCGTGCCGAAAACACCGCAGTCGGATTCCCCCTCCTATCGCCTCGCTTACGTGGACACGGATTTCCTATGCCGTGAGGAGTTGCGCCCCGTCAGACTCCAGCTTGAGCTTTTGAAGACCGAAATGGCGCTCAGCGAGCGCGGCATCAAATCCACGGTCGTGATGTTCGGCGGCGCGCGCATTCCAGAACCCGGCGGTGCGGCCTGGGCGGCGCGCAACGAAACGCAGAAGCGCAATCTGGAGCAATCCTCGGTCTATTATGATGAGGCGCGGAAATTTGCTCACCTCTGCACGGATTATGCGGCGAAATCCGATCACCTGGAATATGTCGTGGTCACCGGTGGCGGTCCCGGCGTCATGGAGGCGGGCAATCGCGGCGCCGTGGATGCAGGTGGCCCCTCCATCGGGCTGAATATCGTTTTGCCGCATGAGCAGGCACCCAACGCCTATGTAACGCCGGAGCTGAGCTTCAACTTCCATTATTTCGCCATCCGGAAAATGCATTTCCTCATGCGGGCAAAGGCCGTTGTGGTGTTCCCCGGCGGGTTCGGCACGCTTGATGAGCTTTTCGAAGCCTTGACGCTGATCCAGACAAAGCGCATGGCGCCCATTCCGCTCATTCTTTTTGGTGAAAAATTCTGGCGTTCCGTCGTCAATTTCGAGTTCCTGGCGGATTTCGGCACCATTGCTCCAGAAGATATGGATCTCCTGCATTTTGCCGAAACGGCGGATGACGCCTGGAAGATCATCGCTGACTACTACGAGCACTGAAGAAGGCTGGGCGCGACGAAGTAATATTAGGTCTTAATTAGCAATCATATTCTAATTTTGCCTCGTCGCGCTGCAGCGCACTGTCCCTTGCGGACGGGCCTCCATGACGGAGATTGTCATCCGTTTACGTCAGCTCTTTCGGGTTGACGATCTCCATTGGGGCCGAAATGTTCAATCTCAAAGTGAAGTCGCTTGCGACCAAACTCATCCTCGTGACCGGCTGTGCCATTACCACGGTTCTCGTTGCATCCAATTCCTTCCTCATCTTCCAGACAAGCGAGCGCGTCCATGCGCTGACCATGGATCAGGCCAATACGGAAGCCCGGGCCATCGCCAATGTCATCGCCGCGGATGTCGGCGAACTCGGCAGCGCGGCGCGCTCCATGGCGGGTGTGATCGGCCGGGCGCATCAGGCAAAATCGATGGATCGACCCGGCATCGTCAACATCCTCAAGGCGAATGTCGAACAGAACGCCTTCGCCTTCGGTAGCTGGTTCTGCGAGCAGCTCGGCCTTTTCGATGGCCAGTCGACGGAGATTGCGGGCAGGCTGGATCTCGGAACCAATGCGAAAGGCGCGTTTGCCCCTTACTGGTCCAAGACACAGAAGGGCGATATTCAGTACTCGACTTTTGATAATGACTATGCTGCGGAATGGTATGCGCTCGCAGCCAAAACCGGTAAGGGCGCGATCACGCAGCCTTATCTTGCGCAAGGCACGGAAGTCCCGACCACGATGACGTCGCTTGCCTATCCCGTCATGTCTGATGGAAAGATGATCGGCGTGGCAGGTGTCGATATTTCGCTCGCATCGCTTACCCAGAAGCTGCAGGCCCTGCATCCTTTCGAAACCGGCCGGGTCACGCTCGTTTCTCAGGGCGGCCAGTGGCTGGTTCCGCCGACGCCCGAGCAGAATATGAAAGCCTATGACGGAGAAGGCGCAACAACGGTCCAGACCGCGATTGCCTCCGGCAAGCAGGGTCTCATCGAAAATCTCGGGCTAGATACCGACGCGCCTTACAACCGTCTCGTTTACCCATTCTCCGTTCCGGGTCTTAACGCCACCTGGGTCGTTCTTATCGATATTCCCCATCAGGCCTTGAATGCACCGGTTCAGGAGCAGACGTATCTGATGATCATCGGCGCGATCGTCATTCTTGCCGCCGTCATCGCAGCGCTTTATTTTGCCGTCCGCTATTTCGTTCGTAACCCGCTTGCGTCCCTCGTCGCAGACGTCAGGACGCTGAGCGACGGTCGCTACGATGTGCCTGTTTCCGGTCAGGACCGTCAGGATGAAACGGGTTCGGTTGCGACTGCGCTTGAAGGTTTCCGCGCCAAGCTTGCGGGCATTCGTGAGATGGAGGCCGAGGCCGACGCCCAGCGTGGTCACGCCGAGACGGAACGCCAGCGCTCTGAATTCGAGCGCAATGAAAACAGCCGCATGCAGCAGCACATCGTCAGCGTTCTCGGCTCCGGTCTGAATGCTTTGTCGCAGGGCAATCTGACCTACCGCATCCAAGAGGAGTTCCCCGGCGAATATGCGAAGCTGCGGGAGGATTTCAACTCGGCGCTCGCTAGCCTCGAGGAAACGGTTTCCACGGTCAACGCCACCGTCGTCAGCATTGGCAACGGCACGGGCGAAATCACCCGCGCCGCCAGCGATCTTTCTCACCGCACGGAGCAGCAGGCCGCAAGCCTCGAGGAAACCGCCGCCGCACTTAACGAGCTGACCGCACAGGTCAATTCCAGCGCGGAGAATGCCGCAGAGGCAGCCGGCGCCGTCAGCCATGCCTGTGACGATGCGGGCAAGTCTGGGGAGGTCGTGCAGCAGGCCGTGAACTCCATGCAGGGCATTGCCCAATCTTCCGCGGAAATCTCGCGCATTATCGGCGTCATCGACGAGATCGCCTTCCAGACAAACCTTCTCGCGCTGAATGCCGGTGTGGAGGCAGCACGCGCCGGGGATGCCGGCAAAGGCTTTGCGGTCGTGGCGCAGGAAGTGCGTGAACTGGCGCAACGTTCTGCAACTGCCGCCAAGGAGATCAAGGGGCTCATCAACACGTCGGCCACGCAGGTTGGCGAGGGTGTTCAACTGGTCGGCAAGGCTGGTGAGACGATGAAGAGGATCGCCGATCAGGTCCTGCAGATCAACCAGCTGATACGCCAGATCTCCGCCTCCGCCAGCGAGCAGGCTGTCGGTCTGAAGGAGATCAACTCTGCCGTTACCCAGATGGACCAGGTCACACAGCAGAACGCTGCGATGGTGGAAGAAACCACGGCGGCCAGCGTGACGCTGAACAGCGAGGCCGAAACGCTGAAGTCGCTCGTCGCTGGTTTTGTGGTTTCAGGCGGTCAGCCCAGCCAGCAATTGCGCGCCGCCGCTGCAGCGATGCGCGCGCCGACCGCTACCCAGACGTCTGCCCGTCCGGCCGCGCCCCGTGCCCGCCCCAGAACGAGCGGCGCGAATGCACTAGCGCAGGATGACTGGACGGAGTTCTGATCGGCAGTTGCCGCTCGAACTGAAACGGGCCGCTGGTATCGCCAGCGGCCCTTTTTGATTCCGTCAAAGACGGGCGAAACGTTCGGTCAGCAACTCGAAGAAGCCGTCGGCATCCACATTGCGCATCACGCGGGCATTGGCGGGACGGTCAGTCACCCGCCACCAGTCCACCACGGTCATGCCCATGGTGAGTTCAGAAAGGACCTCGATCTCGACATTGCACTCGCGGCCTTCAAACAGTTCGGGCTTGAGGAGATAGGCAATGACGCTCGGATCATGCAGCGGGCCGCCATCCGAACCATATTTCTCGATGTCGAAACGCTCGAAAAACTCCAGCATTTCCGCCATGGCGATCGCTGGCTTCGTGCCGATTTCGCGAATGCGATTGACCCGCGCCTTGGTCGTCAGCAACTGATGCGTGACATCGAGCGGCATCATGACGATGGGCATGCCGGAGCGGAAGACGATATCTGCGGCCTGCGGATCCACATAGATGTTGAATTCCGCCGCGGGTGTGATGTTGCCGCCTTCGAAGAAGCCGCCGCCCATCATCACCAGTTCCTTGACGCGATCAGCGATCTCCGGCGCCTTGAGGAGCGCCAGCGCCACGTTGGTCAAGGCTCCGAGAGTGCAGAGCGTCACGGTGCCCTCGGGCTCCCGCATCACGGTTTCGATGATGAAATCGACCGCATGCTGCTTCTGTGCCTCCATGGTCGGTTCGTCGAGGACCGGCCCATTGAGGCCGGTGCTGCCGTGCACATGTTCGGCGGTGATGGGCTTGCGCACCAGCGGCTTTTCCGCGCCCTCGTAAACGGGAATGTCGGTGCGGCCGCACAATTCGCAGATGATGCGAATGTTACGGCTGGTCAGCTTCAAGGGAACATTGCCGGCAACGGCGCACAGTCCGAGAATGTCTATTTCGTCAGGGCTGCCGAAGGCCAGCATGATCGCCGCTGCGTCGTCCTGTCCCGGATCGGTGTCGATGATGATTTTTCTGCGTTCTGCCATGTCTTGCCCGCCGTTGAGATGAGCGCTTTTTTCGAGCGGCGGGTGCTTACTTGTCAAGCCTCATTCCGCCCGCGGGCCGCTGCCGCCCCTTGTGACTTGCGCAAGGCGGGGCGGCTTCCCATATTGCTGGAGCCGGTGCGATTGACCGGCGGGCCGCCGGAAGCGGGGCCGCGAAACGTCGCTTGGTTGCAAGGACAGAAGAGATATGAGCCGCATGACGCCATTCACGCACCCGCTTTTGCTGGGTTTTGATGCCATGGAAAAAACGCTGGAGCGCATGGCGAAGGCCAATGACGGTTATCCTCCCTATAACATAGAGCGTCTGCCCGGCAGCGACGATATCCCCGAGCGCCTGCGGATCACCATCGCGGTGGCCGGCTTTTCGCAGGATGATCTTGATGTGACGACGGCGGACAACCAGCTCGTCATCCGGGGTCGCCAGCAGGAACAGGAAAAGCGGGATTTTCTCTATCGGGGCATTGCAGCGCGGCAATTCCAGCGGGTCTTCGTGCTTGCCGACGGCATGCAGGTGCGGGAAGCGCGGCTGCGCAACGGTCTTCTTTCCATCGATCTGGTCCGGCCCGAAATTTCAAACGTGGTAAAGAAAATTAATATTTCCGTCTCAGAGTAGACCATGAACGCCGGAATCGGACACGAATCGCTCGGCGTGAAGAAGGAGGCTGAAATATGCTTTTAAAAGAAGCGCATGCGCGTCTCACGCAGTCCCAGCTCGCTCATATTGGCGAAGGAGAAGTGGGATATATTCGCAAGATCCGTGCAGAAGACGTTAGCCGCTGTTTTCCCGAAGCGCCCGATCTTGATCCGCAACTCGATCTCTGGGCCTTGTTCGGGGCGGATGGGACGCCCATTCTCCTCACAGACAATCGCTCGAGCACCTTTTTCAAGGCGGCGGAAGACGATCTTAAAACAGTCAGTCTGCATTAGGAAAAAGCCCGCCTGTTGAGCGGGCTTTCTGCTCTTTTGGATTAGAGGAAGGGGCGGTCCGGCATGTCATCGATGGAGATGACGCCATCCTTGTTCCGGTCGAGCCGCTCGAACATCTTTTCGCCGGCTGCGGTGAATTCCGCTTTGCTGACCTGACCGTTCTCGTCGGTATCGGCCCAGCGGATCATTCCCAAGCCGCCACCCTTGCCGCCGTGCCGGCCCCAGCCCTGATGACCGGAAAGGCCGCCGTGATCGCGCTCGGCGCGTTTACCCTCGCGGGCGTTGGCCTCATCCGCCTTGGCGTCTTCCCGCTCAGGGCGCGGGTTGGCGGCGCGGAAAGCTTCCATCTTCGCCTTGCGATATTCGCGCATTTCCTTTGGCGTAATCGAGCCGTCCTTGTCCTTGTCGATCTCAGCGAAAAGCGCATCCTGGCGGGCGACGAACTCTTCCTTCGTGATCTTGCCGTCCTTATTGGTATCGGCCACCTTCAAGAGGTGCACGAATGCCGCTTCCGGCCGGATCGGCATGCGATCCTTGTGGCCCTTGCCGGGCGCAGCAAAACTGGCCGTTGCGGCAGTGCTCAGCAAAAGGGCTGCGCCAAGAGCAGACAGGGCGATTTTGCGTGTGGTCATCGTCATTACCTTTCTTTGGTGTCCCTGAAGAAAAGATAATGACGTGCGGCAGGCCCCACCACTTAAACATCCGTAAGGTGGATGAAGCTTCGGTAATGTTGAAGGTTCAGCGAGCAATCGCCCTCATCAGGAAACCGGTAAGGTCGTCGGTAATGTAGTCGATATGCTCATCCGTCACGGCAGGAATTTCCCAGCGTTCCATGATGACGCCCTCGAGATTGGAGGGTACGAGCAGCACGGTCTTCATGCCGAGCGCCTTCGGAGCCGCCAGATTGCGCGGCAAATCCTCGAACATCGCAGCCTTTTTTGTATCCAGTTTCGTAAGCGCTGCGAATTTCTCATAGGTCGCACTTGCCGGCTTCGGCAGGTAGTCCGCGGCGACGATATCGAAGATGTCCTCGAAATGGTCGAGAATGCCGAGCGCACCGGCGGCGGCCTGCGCATGTTTGACGCTGCCATTGGTGAGGATGAACTTTCGGCCTGGCAGAGCCTTGATGGCTTCACCCAGTTCCGGATGTGGTTTCAGCGCCGAATAGTCGATGGCATGGGCACGTTCCAGAAACTCGTCGGGGCTGATACCATAATTGATCATCAAGCCCTGCAACGTCGTGCCATGGTCGTGATAATAACGCTTCTGCAAGACGCGGGCTTCTTCGGGGTCGAGCTTCAGGAGCTCGGCCACATAGGCCGTCATGTTGCGGTCGATCTGGGAAAACAGATTGACGTGATGCGGATAGAGCGTGTTGTCGAGATCGAAGACCCATTCGCTGACGTGGGCGAAATCGGCGGCGTCGGGCAGGTTTTTCGGCTTTGTATCCATGCGCTGCTTTATGCCTGTTTCAAATGCCGAAGAAAATCGAAAAAGGCGACGATTGCGCAGATAATCGCACTTGGCTGCGCGCTTGCGCGCATGGTACCGCCAAATCCATGGAACTCTGGATAGGCATTACATTCGCGAGCGCGTTCCTGCAGAACCTGCGCTCGACATTGCAAAAGCACCTGAAGGGCATGATGGGCACGACGGGCGCGACCTTTGTGCGCTTCGTGTTCGGCATGCCTTTCGCTCTCGCCTATCTTGCATTCCTGCATCTCGGGCTTGGCCGCCCGCTGCCGATGCCCAACATGTCGTTTGCCCTCTGGGCGACGGTCGGGGCCATGGCGCAGATCGCCGCCACATTCCTGCTGGTGCACCTGTTCTCTTTCCGCAATTTCGCAGTGGGAACGGCTTATTCACGCACGGAGCCGGCACAGGCGGCGCTGTTTGCTCTCATCTTCATCGGTGAAAGCGTCACGGGCGCTACATTGGCGGCGATAGCGATTTCGGTCGCCGGCGTCATGCTGATTTCCGTGGCGCGCACGGAAGTAACGCCAACATCTTTCCTCACCTCGATTTTTAGCCGAACGGCGGGTATTGGTCTTGCCTCGGGTGCCTTCTTCGGCCTGTCATCGGTCGCCTACCGATCGGCATCGCTGGCGCTTGCGCCGAGCCTGCCTGCCCCGGATGCGATGATGCAGGCGGGTTTCACCCTCGTCGTCGTCATCGTCATGCAAACGCTGTCGATGTTTCTCTGGATTCTCTGGCGAGAGCGGGAAGAATTGCGGAGCATCGTTAAGGTGTGGAAACCGTCGCTTGCGGTCGGTTTCGTGGGGGCCACGGCCTCATTCGGCTGGTTCACGGCGATGACCCTGCAGCAGGCTGCCGTGGTGAAGGCCCTGGCGCAGGTGGAGATGCTGTTCGCCTTCGCCTCTACCGTGCTGTTCTTCAAGGAGAAGATCAACCGGCTCGAACTCTCTGGCTGCCTGCTGATCGTGGTCGGGGTGCTTTCGCTTCTGGCATTCGGATGAATGCCTGTGTGGCGGACAGGTCAGCCATCCGCCACCTGAAGCACATCAGGGCACGATGAGCGTGCCGGCACCTTCGGTGAAGATTTCCAGAAGAACGGAGTGGGGCGTCTTGCCGTTCAGGATCACCACACCCTGAACGCCGGCCTTGATGGCGTCGATGCAGGTCTCGACCTTCGGGATCATGCCGCCGGAAATCGTGCCGTCCTTGATGAGGGCGCGTGCCTGCGAAACGGTGAGTTCCTTGATGAGTTCCTTGTTCTTGTCGAGAACGCCGGGAACATCCGTGAGAAACAACAGACGCGAGGCGTGAAGCGCACCGGCAATGGCGCCGGCAAATGTATCGGCGTTGATGTTGTAGGTTGCGCCATCGCGGCCGGGCGCGACGGGGGCGATGACCGGAATCATCTCCGATTTGGCAAGCAGATCGAGCAGGGTGCGGTCGACTTCCACGACTTCGCCGACAAAACCGAGGTCGAGCACGCGCTCAATGTTGCTGTCGGGGTCGATCACGGTCTTTTTTGCCTTTTCGGCGAAGACCATGTTGCCATCCTTACCGCACAGGCCGATAGCCCATTCGCCGGTCTGGTTGATGAGGGCGACGATTTCCTTGTTGATCGAGCCGGCCAGAACCATTTCAACGATCTCGACCGTCTTGGCGTCGGTAACGCGCAAGCCGCCCTCGAACTTCGATTCAATGCCCATCTTGCTCAGCATCGCACCGATCTGCGGACCGCCGCCATGCACGACGATGGGGTTGATGCCGGATTGCTTCAAAAGGGCGATGTCTTCCGCGAAAGCCTTTCCGAGCGTGGAATCACCCATGGCGTGACCGCCATATTTTACCACGATGGTCTTGTTTTCGTATTTCTGCATGAAAGGCAGAGCCTGTGCGAGCAGCCGCGCCTGAGTTTCGCTTTCGGAAGACGTCATCTAAAAACCTCGGTCTGTGGTTGCGGCCGTTGAAGCCTGTCACCGCTCTAAAGCAAGTTTTCAACGGATGAAATAACCTCCGGGCCTTATTGTGTCGCAGCGATCAAATTTCTTTTTTTAGTCTCCGAAGCATTGTTATGAGATTGACATAAACGGCCAATGGGACCAGCCTTGTAACGGAAGGGGAGGATCAATCAGGCCATGGTGCGTGCTTAACGTGCGGGTCTGAACGCGAGGAGATGTGAGCGACATGCCGGCACCCGATAAAGACAAGCAAAGCGGCTTACAGGACGAGGTTCTTGCCGGGAAATTTGTGTTGGGTGCCCTCCCGCCGGAAAATATGGCGGAACTGACCAAGCGGCTGAAGCGCGACCGTCAGTTCGCGGCAATGGTCAGGCGGTGGCGTGAAAATCTTGCGGAAACCGATCATCGTGAGAAGGCCGCGGTGGCAAGCCTGCTCCAGCGCAACCCGCTGGCCGAAGGTCTTCCCTTCAGGGGGCAGCCGCTGCGCACGGGGTCGCTGTTGGGAGCGATGCTCGTGGAAATCTGGAATTCTGTTCGCTTCTGGCGACTGCTGGCATTGACGGCGATGGTGTGGACCGCCGCTCTCCTTTTCACCATCGCCTGATCGCGACTGTTTCTAAAGGGAAATCGTTCTGACGATTTCCGCCCGCAGGCTGTCGAGGCCGACGGATTTTTCCGACGATGTGGCCAGAACCTCCGGATAGGCCGCCGGGCGCTTGCGGATTTTCTCCAGTGTCTCGTTGATCAGCCGAGGCACGCCAGCTTCCTTGATCTTGTCCGTCTTCGTCAGCACGATCTGGTAGGATACGGCCGCCTTGTCGAGGAGGGTCAGCACTTCCTCGTCATTTTTTTTCACGCCGTGGCGGGAATCGATCAGCACATAGACGCGCTTCAGTGTCGCCCGCCCGCGCAGATAATCGAAGACGAGCTTGGTCCAGGCATCGACCTGATCCTTGGGAGCCTGCGCGTAACCATAGCCGGGCATGTCGACCAGCGCCATTGGCGGCAGATCACCCGCTTCACCGGAATAACCGTCAGGAACGAAGTAGTTGAGTTCCTGAGTCCGTCCCGGCGTGTTGGAGGTGCGGGCAAGGCCCTTGTGACCCACCAGTGCGTTGATGAGCGAGGACTTGCCGACATTTGAACGACCGGCAAAAGCAATCTCCGGCGGCCCCTCGGGCGGCAGGAATTTCATCGCGGGAACGCCGCGAATGAAAATCCAGGGTCGCCCGAACAGGGGCTTTTCGGTTGCTGTGCCGGTGTCACTCATTTCGATTGCACCGGCTTTCGCTTGAACAGCCCCTTGAGATTGTCGAACAGTTCGATCTTGGCGCCGTGACGCTTCATGATGACGGCCTGCTGGCTGATGGAAAGCGTGTTGTTCCATGCCCAGTAGATGACCAGACCTGCCGGGAAGGAGGCCAGCATGAAGGTGAAGATCAGCGGCATCCAGGTGAAGATCATGGCCTGTGTCGGATCGGGCGGTGTCGGGTTCATGCGCATCTGCAGGAACATCGTGATGCCCATGATCAACGGCCAGACGCCGATCATCAGGAAGTGCGGCACGTCGTAGGGCAGAAGGCCGAACAGGTTGAACAGCGAGGTCGGATCCGGCGCGGAAAGGTCGTGGATCCAGCCGAAGAACGGTGCATGCCGCATTTCGATGGTGACGTAGATGACCTTGTAAAGCGCAAAGAAGACCGGGATCTGCAGCAGCATCGGCCAGCAGCCGGCAACCGGATTGATCTTCTCTTCCTTGTAGAGCTGCATCATCGCCTGTTGCATGGCCATGCGGTCATCGCCATGCTTGGCCTTCAGCTCTTCCATCTTCGGCTGCACGCGCTTCATGTTGGCCATGGAAGCGTATTGCTTGCTGGCAAGCGGGAAGAACAGCGCCTTGACGACGATGGTGGTGAGCAGGATGGCCACGCCGAAGTTGCCAAAATAACGGAAGAAGAAATCCATCAGTTTGAACATCGGCTTGGTGATGAAATAGAACCAGCCCCAGTCGATCAGAAGGTCGAACTTCGGAATGGCATAGGCCGTCTCGTAACCGTCAACCAGCGGAACTTCCTTGGCGCCGGCAAAGACCAGGCTTTTCAACTCGATGGACTGGCCCGGTTCAACCGTGAGCGCATCGCTCTTGAAGTCGGCCTGATAGCTCGGCTGATTGCCGGTAATGTGAGAATAACGCGTCTCGAACGGGGTCGTCTGCGGCGGAACGATGGCTGCGGCCCAGTATTTATCGGTGATGCCGAGCCAGCCGCCGGTGGCCTTCGCAACCGTCACCGGCGCTTCTTCGACGTCCTTGTATTTTTCTTCCGTCAGGCTGCCATCCTTGCCGGCCACGCCAAGGAAACCTTCATGGATGACGAAGACCGGGGGGACGGCAGGTTTGTTGTTGCGTGTCACACGACCGTAGCTGGCAAGCGAGATCGCAGCCTGTCCAGGGTTTTCCACCTTGTCGGCGACCGAGATCATGTAATGCTCGTCGATCGAAACCGTACGGGTGAAGATGACGCCCTTGGAATTGGTGTAGGTAAGCGTGACCGGCGTGGTCTCCGTCAGCTTGTCGCCGCTGGCGAGCGTCCAGACGGTGCTCGGACCGGGAACGCCGCCGACGTCCTGCGCCGCAACGTAACCGAGTTCGGTAAAGTAGCCGTCCTTGCTGTCCGCCGGCGAGAACAGCGTGATGATCGGGCTCGAGTCATCAACGGTCTCATGGTAATCCTTGAGCCGGATGTCATCGAAACGGGCGCCGGTGAGGTTGATGGAGCCGGCGATGGCATTGGTGTCGATCGCAACACGCTGGG
>NZ_JBQYSN010000038.1:0-41101 GCF_052686535.1 Agrobacterium sp. DKPNP3
ACGCCGCCTCCACCATTACCTGTGGGTCGCTCACTTTTGACGCGCAGCTCGGCACCTTCGAGCAGGACGGGCTGCCGTTGAAACTGACTGCGCTCGAATGGCGGGTTCTTTCTTGCCTCATCCTTCGCAAGGAGATCGTCGTGGATCGACGCGAACTGACAGAACGGGTGTATGACGGCGATGCGGAGGTCGATTCCAACTCGATCGAGGTGATCATCGCGCGTTTGCGGCGCAAGATCGGCGCGGACTGCATCGAAACCGTGCGGGGTCGCGGTTACATGCTGAAAGCGCAACCATGACACGCCCTTCTTCCGGTGCCAGTTCGTCAATATCGCGTCGCCTGACGATGTTTTCCGTGGTCTTCGTCACCGCAAGCGTGATTATCGCCTCCGCTATCCTCTACCTCATCGTTGCGGGTGTCGTGCGCGAACAGATCGATCAACGTCTTGATACCCAGATCGAGGGGGTGCGAAGCGCGCTCTCTGCCGATGGCGCAGGCGAGCTGACGCTGACTGCCGCGCTGGATGCGCCACCTTTCGACCGGCGTGGGTCGGGCTGGTACTGGCAGGTACGCGCCAAGGATACCATCATCGGCTCGCGTTCCCTTGCGGGCCGCACGCTCGACAATCCCCCTTCACCGATGGATTGGGGCAAGGTGCTGGGCCACGGCCCACACCCGGGAACCCACGCCAGTCTTGAGGGACAGGACCTCTATCTTCGGTCTATCCAGACCATCGTCGGCGGGACACTTGTCGACATCACCGCAACGGCGCCACGCGTCGCACTCGATACCCCCTCCCGACGCGCGCTTTTATGGCTCGTTCCAGCCATGACGCTGCTTGGCGCCAGTCTGGTCGCCGGCATCTTTATCCAGGTCAGATATGGTTTGAGGCCACTTCGCCAATTGACGGATGACATCGCCGCCATTTCGGCGGGTTCCCGAGACCATCTGCCGGACGTGGAGGTTGATGAACTCCGCCCCGCGACACGCGAAATAAACAGGCTCGTGGAACAGAACAAGGACAGGTTGACCGAGACGCGTCTGCATTTCGCCAATCTTGCCCACGGCCTCAAGACGCCGGTCACCAGCCTCTATCTGGCGTTGAACCAGACTAATGATCCTGATGGGACAATGCGCGGCCTGCTGGACAAGATCGATCAAAGAATTCGTCATCATCTTGCCCGGGCCCGTAAAACAGCCGCAGGCGGCGTCGTTGCCTCCACCGAGCTTTTGCCGAGAATCAACGACATCGTTGAGATCATGAGACACATTCACGCGGACCGTGGCATAGCTGCCCGTGTCGCTGTGGACGATTCATCGCGTGTGGGAGTCTTGCCGGAGGATCTCGACGAGATCATTGGCAACATCGTCGACAACGCCTTCAAGTGGGCAAAAAGCCGGGTGGAAATTTCCGCACGGAAAACAGGCCGCACCGTGAACCTCATAATTTCTGACGATGGACCCGGCATCGATGACGACCTCGTTGCGCAGGCCTTCCAGCCGGGAAAACGGATGGATGAGTCTGTTCCAGGAGATGGGTTCGGGCTCACCATCGTCAAGGAACTCGTTGAACTCCACGGCGGGCAAATCAACCTCGAGAGAAGCGCCGATCGTGGGCTGTCCTGCATCGTGACACTACCGACCGCTCTTTGATAGGAGCAACATCGACGCGATGTTGACCCTGTCTTCACCTAAGGGTAGACAGTGGCATCACAAGAAGGAGACTTATGCGCAGAGGTTGAAATTCTGGCCGTCATTCTGGCGGGTTCAGCCGGCCCTTGAGGGGCCGATCCTTTGACATGTCTCACTTAGTGGACTTTCCGTGAATAAAAAATCAGTCGAAATCCGGCCGTTTGACGCGGCGCGGGATACGCAGACTTTATCTCTCATCTGGCTCGAAGCCTCGCTGCTCGCTCACCCGTTCATCGGTACGGAGCGTCTTAGTGTACAACGCAAGCTGATCGAAGATACATATCTGCCGAATTCCGAAACATTTGTTGCCGAAATTAGTGGTCAAACAATCGGCTTTATCAGCCTGATCAATAATTTCGTCGGCGGCCTGTTTGTCTCGCCGCACTGGCAGGGCAAAGGTGTTGGCCGCGAACTCACCGCTCACGCTCTCACGATCCATGATGCGTTGACGCTCAATGTTTATACCGAGAACGCGCAGGCGATGGGTTTCTACAAATCACTGGGCTTCCGCGAGGTCACTCGCAGTTCCCACGATGATGACGGCATGCCGTTTGAAAATGCACGCTTGCAGCTGACGCGGTGAAGGAAAAAGGGCGGCCGCCGGGCCGCCCGTCTTTTTTTTCGCAGGAACGATCAGCCGAAAAGAACGAGACTGCTCTTCACGGTGACCCAGACACCCCAAAGAAGCGGAATTCCGACAGCTGCCCAGGCAAGGGCCGCCTTGGCGTCAAAACCGCCGCGGCCGATGCCGAACGAACCTGTTGGCCCTGCATTGGCAGCCGCTGTCTTCGCCTGAAGTGCGGCAACTTCAGCGTCGGACATGAACCATTTCTCCGAGAGCGGTCGGACGAAGGCATTTGCGACAAGGCCAATCGCCAGCATACCCGCCAGAATATACATCGTGCTGGTGTAAAGAGCAGGCCCGGGAGCCACGCCGGCAGCAATCTGCGCTTCGCGGATATAGTTGACGACGACGGGACCCGCGATGCCGGCAGTCGCCCAGGCCGTCAACAGACGGCCATGGATTGCGCCGACAAACTGAGTTCCGAAGATATCGGCGAGATAGGCCGGGATCGTTGCAAAGCCACCGCCATACATCGACAGGATGATGCCGAAGGCGAGGACGAAGAGCGCTTTGTTGCCCATCGTCGCGAGCGTCGGTGCGAGCGCGTACAGAATGATGCCGAGGATGAAGAAGCAGAAGTAGGTGTTCTTGCGGCCGATCTTGTCGGACATGGAGGCCCAGAAGAAGCGGCCACCGATGTTAAAGAGCGAAAGCAGGCCGGTGAAGCCGGCTGCAATCGCCGCAATCTGAGCCTTTTGTCCGGCATCGAGATCGGCAAAACCGACACCCGGAAGGCCGATGAGAGAACCCGCAAAAATTTCCTGCAGCATTGGCGAGGCCATGCCGATAACGCCGATACCAGCCGACACGTTAAGGCAGAGCACCGCCCAGATCAGCCAGAACTGCTTCGTCTTGTGGGCATCGCGCAGATGGACGTGGCGCGTTGTGATCATCGCGCTTTTTGCCGCCGGTGGTGTCCAGCCTTCCGGACGCCAGCCGGCGGGCGGAATGCGATAACCGAAGGCGCCGGCCATCATGAAAGCGAAGTAGATCACCGCCATAACGACAAATGTCTGCCAGACACCTACCGAAGTCTCGGTCTTGAAATAGTTCATCAGCAGGTTGGCAAGCGGTGCGCCAATCATGGCACCACCGCCAAAGCCCATGATGGCCATGCCTGTCGCCATGCCGCGACGGTCCGGAAACCATTTGATCAGGGTGGACACCGGCGAGATGTAACCGAGGCCAAGCCCGACGCCACCGATGACACCTGCTCCCAGCCACATCAGCCAGAGTTGATGGGTCATGACGCCGATAGCGGCGACCAGAATACCACCGCACCAGCAGCAGGCGGAAACGAAGCCTGCTTTGCGTGGGCCAACGCGCTCCAGCCACCCACCCCATATGGCGGCAGAGCAGCCGAGAAGTACGAAGAAGAGCGTATAAATCCAGCCGAGATCCGCCACGCGCCAATTGCACTCAGTGGTAAACAGCGCCCCGATCAGCGTCAGACTGGAGCAGCTGGGATCGGCAGCCGGCAGCGCTTTTGACAGCGGCAGCCAGAAAACGCTGAAACCATAGGCCATGCCGATGCACAGATGGATGGCAAGGGCGGCTGGGGGCACCAGCCAACGATTAAAACCCGGTGTTGCGATTATTCGTTCACGGTCCAGCAAACCGGTTTGGGTTGCCCCTCCCGCCGTTGCGCCTGCTACTGCCATCGACATTTCCTCCCTCATGGATGTCAGGACATTTCATTCGCCCCGCCAGGCGTCATTCGTTACGCCGCACCTCATCCTGCACGGCCTGTATTGATTCGTCTCGCCTGTCTCAAGCGCGTGACGTTTCCGGCACGCTAGGCTCCGACAACGATTCACCGGCAATCGGTCCCTTGCCGCCCGGAGCGCCCTTTGCATCATCACCAAGGCCCACGGCATCGCCCTCCGGTTCGCCAGGCCTCCTGATTTCTTTGGACGCTGCGATGACGAGCGGCAGGAAATCACCGGCACCGGCGTCCACCATCTCAAAGAAGCGCCTCCGCATGCGCGGTTCCCAGAATTTGTTGATGTGGGTGGCAACGCCATCAACTCGGATATCGTCCGGCTGCGACAGAAAAAACGTCGCAATCTGGTTTGCCATCCTCACCAGCTTTTCGTCCGTGTGATTGAGTAACATGATCTGCTCCCTGCGCCGGCTCGCGTCCAGACGCCACATGATGAGAAGGCCGGGACAAGCCCGGCTCCCGAATTATTCCGCAGCCTCCAGTTTGCCGGCGATGCGGCGGGACTGACGCGAAAGCGCATCATATTCCTCCTGCCATTCCGTCGGACCGTTTGAGGGAGAAACCTGAACCGCCGTCACCTTGTATTCCGGACAGTTGGTCGCCCAATCGGAGAAATCGGTGGTAATGACGTTCGCCTGCGTGCCGGGATGATGGAAGGTGGTATAGACCACGCCCGGCGCCACGCGGTCGGTAATCAGCGCCCTCAGCGTCGTGTCGCCCGAGCGGCTGGCGAGCTTGATCCAGTCGCCATCCTTCACCCCGCGCTGTTCAGCATCGTGCGGATGAATTTCCAGACGATCCTCCTCGTGCCAGACGACGTTCTCGGTGCGCCGTGTCTGCGCCCCGACATTGTATTGGGACAGGATGCGCCCGGTCGTGAGGAGCAGCGGGAAGCGCGGCCCCGTGCGCTCATCCGTCGCCACATATTCCGTGCGGATGAACTTGCCTTTGCCGCGGACAAAGCCGTCCACATGCATGATCGGCGAACCCTCGGGGAATTTTTCGTTGCAGGGCCACTGCACCGAACCCTTTTCTTCCAGATAGGCGTAGGAAACGCTGGCAAAACTTGGCGTCGTCGCCGCGATTTCGTCCATGATCTCCGAGGGATGGGTGTAGTTCCATGCAAGACCCATGGCCTGCGCCAGCTTCTGGGTCACTTCCCAGTCGGCGTAACCGTTCTTCGGCGACATGACCTTGCGCACGCGGTTGATGCGGCGCTCGGCATTTGTGAAGGTGCCGTCTTTTTCGAGGAAGGTGGAACCCGGCAGGAACACATGCGCATAATTCGCCGTCTCATTCAGGAAGAGATCGTGCACCACAACGCATTCCATGGCGGCAAGCCCGGCGGAGACGTGTTTGGTATCCGGGTCTGACTGGAGGATATCCTCGCCCTGAATATAGATGCCCTTGAAGCTGCCATCGACAGCGGCATCCAGCATGTTGGGAATACGCAGCCCCGGTTCGTTGTTGAGCTTCACACCCCAGAGTTTCTCGAACACATCGCGCGTCGCATCATCGGAGATATGGCGATAGCCCGGCAGCTCGTGCGGGAAGGACCCCATGTCGCAGGATCCCTGCACATTGTTCTGTCCACGCAAGGGATTGACGCCCACGCCGGGACGGCCGATGTTGCCGGTCGCCATGGCGAGATTGGCGATCGCCATGACGGTCGTTGAACCCTGGCTGTGTTCGGTGACGCCAAGACCGTAATAGATCGCGCCATTGCCACCCTTGGCATAAAGCCGGGCTGCCCCGCGCAAATCTTCCGCGGGAACACCGGTGAAACGTTCCGTCTCTTCCGGGCTGTGCTGCGGCTCGGCTACGAAAGCAGCCCAGTCCTCGAATTCCGACCAGTCGCAGCGCTCGCGAATGAAGGCCTCATTGAACAGCCCTTCGGTGACGATCACATGCGCCAGAGCCGTCAGAACGGCAACGTTGGTGCCCGGCAACAGTGGCAGGTGGAAAGCAGCCTCTACATGGGGCGTGCGGACGAGATCGATGCGGCGCGGATCGATGACGATCAGCTTTGCGCCCTGACGCAGCCGCTTCTTCAGTCGCGAACCGAAAACGGGGTGGCCGTCGGTTGGGTTGGCGCCGATAACTAGTACCACATCGGATTGCTCGACACTGTCGAAGTTCTGCGTGCCGGCGGACGTGCCGAAGGCCTGGCCGAGGCCATAACCCGTCGGCGAATGGCAGACGCGGGCGCAGGTATCGACATTATTATTGCCAAACCCGGCGCGAATGAGCTTCTGGACAAGGAATGTTTCCTCGTTCGTGCAGCGCGACGAAGTGATGCCGCCAATGGACTCGCGGCCATACTTGCCCTGAATGCGCCGAAACTCCGAAGCGACATAGGCAAAGGCCGCATCCCAGCTCACTTCACGCCAGGGATCGCCGATGTTCTCGCGGATCATCGGATTGAGAATGCGATCCCTATGGGTCGCATAACCATAAGCGAAGCGGCCCTTGACGCAGGAATGGCCGCGGTTCGCCTGCCCGTCCTTCCACGGCACCATGCGCACCAGCTCTTCGCCGCGCATTTCCGCCTTGAAAGAGCAGCCCACACCGCAATAGGCGCAGGTGGTCACCATCGAATGTTCCGGCTGGCCAATCTCGATCACGGATTTTTCGGTCAGCGTCGCGGTCGGACAGGCCTGCACGCAGGCGCCGCAGGAAACACAGTCTGAATCGAGAAACGCCTCATGCGCGCCGGGCGATACACGGCTCTCGAACCCACGGCCCTCGATCGTCAGCGCAAAGGTTCCCTGCACTTCCTCGCAGGCCCGCACGCAACGCGAACAGACGATGCATTTGGACGGGTCATAGGTGAAATAGGGATTGCTCTCGTCCTTCGGCATCCAGCGGGCATTAAGATCGCCCTCCCCGGTGCGGGCCTTGACGTGGTTGTCGCCCTCGTAGCCGTAGCGAACGTCGCGAAGCCCCACGGCGCCTGCCATGTCCTGCAATTCACAATCGCCATTGGCGGCGCAGGTCAGGCAGTCGAGCGGGTGATCGGAGATATAAAGCTCCATCACGCCCTTGCGGATCTGCTTCAGCCGCTCGGTCTGCGTGTGCACGAAGAGACCGGCAGCGACAGGCGTGGTGCAGGAGGCGGGGGTGCCGTTGCGGCCCTCCACCTCGATAAGACAGAGCCGGCACGAGCCAAAGGCATCCACCATGTCGTTGGCGCACAGTTTCGGCACATCGATGCCCGCTTCGCGCGAGGCGCGCATGATCGACGTTCCCGCGGGAACAGTCACCTGGCGGCCGTCGATTGTGAGCGTCACCATATCGGTAGCGTTGGACTTGGGGGTGCCGTAGTCGAATTCGGTTACAAGGGCCATGGTCTTACTCCGCCGCTTCAACACGTGGGGTGGGGGCAAAATCAGCAGGGAAATGCCGGAGCGCGCTCATCACGGGATAGGGCGTGAAACCGCCCAGCGCACAGAGCGAACCGAATTTCATGGTTTCGCAGAGGTCTTCCAGTAGCGCGGTGTTTTTCTCTCGCTCGATCCCGAGCGCGATCTTGTCCACCGTCTCGACACCACGTGTCGAGCCGATGCGACAGGGCGTGCATTTGCCGCAACTTTCGACGGCGCAGAACTCCAGCGCGAACCGAGCCTGATGCAGCATGTCTGCCGTATCATCGAACACCACGATGCCGGCATGGCCTATCAATCCACCAGCCGCCGTAAAAGCTTCATAGTCGAAGATCGTGTCGAACAGCGACACCGGAAAATAGGCACCGAGTGGACCGCCCACCTGCACGGCCTTCACGGGACGGCCGGTGATCGTGCTGCCGCCGATATCGTTCACCAGTTGCCCGAGCGTCAGGCCGAAGGCGGTTTCGTAAAGCCCACCATGTTTCAAATTGCCAGCAAGCTGGATCGGGATGGTGCCATGCGACCGGCCGACACCGAAATCGCGATAGAAGGCCGCACCGCGATCCATGATGACGGGAATGGAGGCCAGCGAAATCACATTGTTGACGACCGTCGGCTTGCCGAACAGGCCCTGCAGGGCGGGCAGCGGCGGCTTGGCGCGTACCGTTCCGCGTTTGCCTTCAAGGCTGTTCAGGAGTGAGGTTTCTTCGCCGCAGACATAGGCACCGGCGCCCATGCGCACTTCCATGTCGAACGCACGGCCTGACCCGAGGACGGAGGACCCGAGAATTCCCTCACGCCTTGCGATCTCGATCGCCTTTTCCATGACCCTGATGGCGTAGGGATATTCTGAACGCGTATAGATGAAGCCCTTGGTCGCGCCAACGGCCAAGCCGGCAATCGCCATGCCTTCGATCAGAACGAAGGGGTCGCCTTCCATGATCATCCGGTCGGCGAAGGTGCCGCTGTCGCCCTCATCCGCGTTGCAGACGATATATTTCTGGTCGGCGACTGCGTCAGCGACAGTCTTCCATTTGATACCCGTGGGAAATCCAGCGCCGCCGCGTCCGCGCAGGCCGCTCTGGGTCACCTCCGCAACGATATCGAGCGGGGCCATCGCCACAGCTTTTTCAAGACCCTTCATGCCCTGATAGGCGCGATAATCCTCCAGCGACAAGGGATCGGTGACGCCACACCGGGCAAATGTGAGACGCGTCTGACCCTTCAGGAATGGGATGTCCTTTGTCGGCCCGAGACAGAGGCGGTGGTCGCCGCCGGTCAGAAAACCGGCCTCGAAAAGCGAAGCGACATCGCCCGCCTTGACGGGGCCATAGGCGATACGGCCATGCTCGGTGCGCACTTCCACCAGCACTTCAAGCCAGAGCATGCCACGCGAGCCGTTACGGACAATATGGACGTCGAGGTTGCGGACAGTGGCTTCGCGGGCGATGGCATCGGCAACGCGATTTGCGCCAACGGCAAGGGCCGCAGAATCGCCGGGAACAAAAACGGTGACACTCATCGGCGTGCCTCCGTCAGAATCTCACTAAGACAGTCCTCATCAAGACGGGCATGGACCTCGCCATCCAGCATCAGGGCCGGCGCCTGGGCACAGAGGCCGAGACAGAAAACCGGCTCCAGCGTCACGGAACCATCAGCCGCGGTTTCATGCCAGTCGAGGCCGAGCCGGGACTTGATGGTTTCCGCAAGAGGCTCGCCACCCATCGACTGGCAAGCCTCGGCGCGACAGAGCTTCAGGACATGACGTCCGTGAGGATGATCGCGAAAATCGGGGTAGAAGGTAACGACGCCATGAACTTCAGCGCGCGAGATGTTCAGCGCGGATGCGATGATCTGCTTGGCGCTTTCCGGGATATAGCCGAATTCTTCCTGCACCGCGTGCAGGATGGGCAGCAGAGGCCCTTCCAGGTGAAGAAATTCGTCAATGACAGCGGAAACACGGGCCGCCTCATCCGCGGCAACCGCTCTGATATTCATAAGCCAGTCCTCCCAAACCGACAGGGGCAGGAATGGCGACCAAGACTTTCATCAAGCACGCCGCAGCCCCCTGCGTGTATAAACAATGGCGAAGCCGGGTGGATCAGGTCAATAAGGCGTTTCCGTCATCTGATAGGAAATGCCTATCAAACGCCTTTTCCGCTGCCCTTTGACGTGCCTCGTGTAGAAGCGCAGAGACCAGAGGCGTGTGTGGCTCCCGGTGGGTGGCGATCAAACCAACGAGATGCTCGGGTTCCGGATCGGTGATGGGAATGATCCTGATCTGCTTCGGAAAACCGAAGGATTCAGCAAGGTTACGCGGCATTATTGAAGCCCATTGTCCGGTGCGGATATGGGAAAACAGCACGATCATGGAGTTGGATTCAAGCGTCGGTTTAGCCTCCACCCCCGCCTCGGCCATGTGCTTGTTGATGATGCGCCTGTTCTGCATATCCGGCGTTAATAGGCAAAGCCTAAGACTGGAAACCTGCTTCCAGGTAACACTTTCCTGATCCGCAAGCGGCGTTCCGGCAGCGGCAATGAGGTGATATCGCTCAGAATAAAGCGGGACAGTGGTCACGCGCCCAAGTGGCTCATTGTCGAGGTAACTGATTCCCGCATCGATCTCGAGGTTTTCGATCTGGCTCAAGACCTGCAGCGAGGTGCGTGACGTGACGGAAAAAGTCACATCGGGATGGCGCGCCTGAAACGATTCCGTCAATCGTGGCACCATCGCAAGCGCGGTCGGAATGACGGCCAGGCGAATATGTCCGGTCAGGCCCTTGCGGGCAGCGCGCATTTCCTCACGCATTGTGCGTGCATCGCCAACGATGCGGCGCGCCCATTCCAGAACACGCTGGCCCTCCGGTGTCAGCCCCTGATACCGTGCCGAGCGCACCACCAGAACGACGCCCAGTTGATCCTCCAACTGCCGGATTGCCGCCGACAGGCTGGGCTGGGAGACACCACATTCCTCCGCCGCCCGGCCGAAATGTTCAGCCCGCGCCAATGCAATGAAAAATTCCAGCTTGTCGATCATACGCTCTCCCCCCGCGGCGCGCCCATTTGACCGGTGTGCGCGGGAGAACCCTAGAACGTGGCGCAAGCGCCCGCAAATGGCTGCGGGCATTTTCCTGCAAACTATGCGCAGGCCACGAGAGCGGGCCCCTTCACGCGCGGATAGTCATAGGCGTTGACCTTCGAGGTACTGTAGCCGGCACCAACAAGAGCTTCGGCAAGCTTGATCGCCGCCGTCACGCCATCGATGACCGGAACACCTGTGGCGTCGCGCAGCCGGTCGCAGAGCGAGGACATGCCGGCGCAGCCGAGAATGATCGCTTCTGCCGCATCCTCGCGTTTGGCGACCTCGATTTCGCGACGAAGCAGGGCTTCCGCGACCTCCGGGTCTTCTTCAAGCCCAAGAACCGGCAGATTGATTGCCCGGACCTTCCGGCAATGACGTTGCGCGCCGTAATCCTCCACAAGATCCTCGATAACAGGAATGGAGCGAGGAAGCGTGGTAATGATGGAGAAGCGGCGACTGATCGTCATCGCCACTTGCACGGCCGCCTGGCAGATGCCAATGACAGGCCCCTGCGCCACTTCGCGGGCGGCATGAAGGCCGGGATCGTCGAAACAGGCGATCACATAGGCGTCCACGCCCTGCCCCTCGCCCTTGCGAATTTCCGCCAGAAGCCCGGGAACGGCCATGGCCTCATCCGCCTGCCCTTCGATACTGACGGGGGTGTCGACCGGATTTGTCGCAGAGACTTGCGTTTCCTTTTGCTTGACCCGTAGCGCGCTATCAAGGGCCTGCGCGGTCATAGAAGCGGTGGAATTGGGATTGATCAAACGAATATGCATCGCACGCATCCTGATGAGCTGTCACTTGCCGTCAGGCGCGGTGAAATCGGTGATTGGTGGCGCCTTCAAAACAAACTGGCGGTCCGAGGTGATATAGTTGTCGGCGTGAAGCCGGGCGATCGGCTGATAGCGATCGGCATCGACATAACGTCCCTCTTCATCGAGGCATTCGTTATGAACATGCATGTGCACCACTTCGCCGAGCACCAGTGTGCGGCGGGGGTAATCGATCAGTCGTTCCACCTTGCATTCGAATGCACAAGGCGATTGCTCGGCATAACTCGCATCGATCTTGTTGCACGGCATGGCCGTAAGTTTGGCCATCGACATTTCGTCAACTTCATTGTCGAAGCCGAGGCCGCAGATCAGCATCTGCTCCGAAAGCGCCATATCGACCATATTGACGACGAACTCGCCGGTGCGGCGGATATTCACCATCGTGTCCTTCTCCTCGCCGCTGACCTTCGGCTGAATGCCAAGGACGACGATGGGCGGATCATGCGAAAAGACGTTGAAGAAGCTCATCGGGGCTGCATTGTTATGGCCGGCTTCAGAACGCGTCGTCACAAGCGCGATCGGTCGCGGACCGATAAAATTCGTCAGAAGGCGGTAGCGGCTCTGGGGCTCAAGCGCGCTGAAATCGAATTCCATGATCGGCATCCTATTATAGTCTACAATTATCTTTCATATTGTTGACAATGTTGCAACCAAAATCCCGTTGATACAGTTGACTTTTTCATTCACATCACGCTTCTCTATGGCGATTGGGGAGTATGTCGAATGAGCGAGCAGCCCGGCCCGTCCACGCAGCAGATTGTCGAGAAAGTATGGCTTTCGATCGCCGAACGCCGGCTGCGTCCGGGCGTGCAGCTGAAAGAAGAGCAACTGGCGACAATCTTTGGCGTCAGCCGTGCTAAAATCCGCCAGGCATTGTCCGTTCTCGAGCGTGACGGACTGGTGACCATCGTTCCCAATCGCGGCGCTTTTGTCTCCAAACCGTCGGTCGAGGAAGCCCGCGATGTCTTCTTCGTGCGCCGTACCGTCGAGCAATGCGTGGTCGAAAGACTGTGCAAATCCGCCACCAAGACAGATCTCAAGAAGCTACGCGACCACGTGGCCAAAGAGCGTGTGGCCAATGCCAAAAACGTCACGACCGACATCATCAAGCTTTCCGGCGGGTTCCACCTTCTGCTTGCGGAAACGCTCGGTTCCGACTTCCTCTTCACCACCATGCGCGACCTCATTTCCCGCTCGTCGCTCATTACCGCCGTTTACCGTAACACGGATCGCTTCAACTGCGGCCCGGACGAACATGCGGAAATCGTCGATGCGATTGCCAACAATGATCCGTCGCGGGCCATCCACCTGATGACCCACCACCTTGAGCATGTGGAAGCGGAACTCGATCTCAGCGAAATCCGCGACCTTTCCCACGACCTGCGCGCCGCGCTCGGCTGATCTTCCGCTCAGGCGCTTTGTCGCTCGCCCGCCCATTGCGTGTCATCTTCGACCAGATGACAGGCAACCCGCGTGCTGTTGGCGAGGCATTTCACCTTCGGGACTTCTGCCGAACATTGCGCCGTTGCGAGCGGACAACGGGGGTGAAACGCGCAACCCGAAGGTGGCTTCAGAGGGCTTGGCACTTCACCGGCAACAATCTCCCGGTCCCGCTGCGGCGTCTTGATATTGGGGATCGTCTGGAGAAGCAGCCGTGTATAGGGATGGCGCGGATTGGCGAAAAGCTCTTCCGTATCGCCCTCCTCCACGATCCGCCCGAGATACATCACCGCGATACGGTCTGACATGTGACGGACAACGCTCATGTCGTGGCTGATGAAGAGATAGGTGAGGCCGAGTTCATCCTGCAGGCGGCGCATAAGGTTCAGCACCTGCGCCTGCACCGACACGTCGAGCGCAGATGTCGGCTCGTCGCAGACGAGGAATTCCGGTTCGCTCGCCAACGCGCGGGCAATGGAGATGCGCTGGCGTTGGCCGCCGGAAAACTCATGCGGAAACTTTTCGCCGTCAGAGGCCGACAGCCCCACAGTGTTTAGAAGTTCCTCCACGCGCGCCATCGTTTCGGCCTTGGTCGCGCGCAGCTTCAGTTCACGGATTGGCTCTGCGATGATGTTCTTTACCCGCCAGCGCGGATTGAGCGAGGCATAGGGATCCTGAAAGATCATCTGCGCCGACAGGGGTTTGCCCTTGCCGCCTGCCGCGAAACGAAACTCGCCGGCGCTTGGCCGGAAAAGCCCTGTCACGAGGCGGGCGACGGTCGACTTTCCGCAGCCGCTCTCGCCGACAATGCTAAGACAGCCGCCGGCCGGAACGGAAAAGTCGATATCGTTGACCGCCTGTACGAATTGCCGGGGTTTGCGCTCGATAATACGGTTGAGCAGCGGAGCCGAAACGTCGAAGGTTTTCGTCAGGCCCTTCACCGTCAACGCCGGCTTGCCCAATGCTGCCTTTTGAGATGCGGATTGTGTCATGCTGTGCCTCCTGCATTCAGCCAGCACGCACTGGCGCCGTTGCCGACGGTTTCGAGTTCAGGCCGTTCCCGCCGACAGCGTGGCCCGGCAAATCCACAGCGGGGATTGAATGCGCATCCGGGCGGAATTGCATCGAGACGTGGCATCGCGCCGTCGATCTGGTTCAGCCGCTCTACCCGCGCACCAAGCGAGGGAATGGAGGCCATCAGGCCCTGCGTATAGGGGTGGCGCGGTTCGTGCAGCACCTGCTCGACCGGTCCCACCTCTATCAGCCGGCCGGCATAAAGCACCGCCACCCGGTCGGCAGCCTCGGCAATGACGCCCATGTCGTGGGTGACGAGCATGACCGCCGTCTGCTTTTCCTTGCACAGCCGCCGCAGCAGCGAAATGATCTGCGCCTGGATCGAGACGTCGAGCGCGGTCGTCGGTTCGTCGGCGATGATGAGTTTTGGAGAGGCGGCGAGCGCGAGCGCAATCACGACACGCTGGCGCATGCCGCCGGAAAACTGGTGCGGATAATGATCGACACGATCCGCAGGTGATGGAATGCCGACATCTTTCAACAGTTGAACAGCCCGTGCACGGGCATCTGCTTTCGACAGCGGCAGGTGCTGGCGGATCGTTTCGACAAGCTGCGCACCGACCGTAAAGAGTGGATTGAGCGAGGTCAGCGGGTCCTGAAAGATCGCACCGATCTCACGGCCGCGAATGCTTTCCATCGCCCGGTCATCCAGTTGATCGATACGCCGCGACCCGAGCCATATTTCGCCATCGGCGATGTGGCCAGGTTTCTCGAGCAGGCCCTGGATGGCAAGGCCCGTCATGGATTTACCGGCGCCGGATTCACCGACGACACCCAGGATTTCACCGGGCCGGATCGAAAGGCTGATATCGGAAAGGGCGGTAACGGTCCCGCGACGACCGGGAAACTCGACCTTGAGATTGCGGACATCGATAACCGATTGGTTCATATCAACCATGCTGGGCAACCTCCACCGGATAGCTCGGAGGGAAGATTTCGGAGACGGGCGGATTTGCCCAGCTCCGTTCGGGATATTTTGCAATCAGGCGGCCGAACTGCGCCTGTGCCTGTTCACGGGCACGCCGCATGTCGATGTGGGCGACCTGCCTTTCACGCATCGAAAGACGGCCGTCGACAAAAACGGCCCGCGTGACTTTGCCCGAGCCGCCGGTCACCAGCGTGGTGATCGGGTCGATGCTCGGCGCCATGACGGTATCGTCGAGGTCAAAGACGGCAATGTCTGCCCTAGCACCCGGCGAAAGATGGCCAAGGTCAGACCGCCCAAGCGCGCGTGCGCCGCCAAGTGTGGCCGCATCGAAAAGATCGGCACAGCGGATCTGGTCCGGAGCACCGTCATTGATGCGGCAGGTGATCAGCCCTACGAGCAGATTCATCAACATGTCCGCCGGGGCCGTATCCGTTCCCATCGCAATGTTGATGCCGCGTTTGCGGCAGGAAGAGAAGGATGAGAGCGTGCTGCCACCACGGCTCGAGACCAGCGGACAGTGGACGATGGAGACGCCGTTTTTCGCATAGAGTGCCAGGTCTTCCTCCGTCGCATTGGTGGCGTGCGGGGCGATCAGCCTTTCGCTGAGCAGGCTCGCCTTGGCAAGCCAGACTGGCGCGGTCGAGCCGTGGAGCTTGCGAACCGTATCGACCTCCATGGCGCCCTGCGCCATATGGAGACGGAACTTGCAGCCGAGGTCTCGGGCAGCCGCATCGGTGCGCTCTATGAGCGCAAGAGTGGAGGTTTCCACCCGATCCGGCGCGAGCATGCCGCGCACCAGATCGCCGTGCCTTCCACTCTGCTTTTCGATGAAGGCGATCGCGTCGGCGAGGCCCTGAAGGCCACGCTGCTCATCAAAGACCGGAACCATGCGGCCCGGCTCCTCAAGCACCATGCCACCCGAACGGAAGGCGGGGCTGAGATAAACGCGCAGGCCAAGTTCGCCGGCAGCATCCGCGGCAGCATCGAACTCCGCCACGGTCTCCCCCCACTCGCGATAAAACAGCGATGCGATGGGGGCTGCCGTGGTGATGCCGTTTAGGAGCAACTGCCCGAAGGCGAAACGCTTCTGAAAGGCAAGCTCTTCCGGGGAATACATTTCGTAAGGACCAGCCTCGACATAGGAGCGCGGCCAGACACGACCCTTCGCCCAGCCCGGATGATGATCGATGCCGAGGATCGTCGTATCCAGATCGGAAAGCGCATCGAGATCGATCAGGCCGGGGCTGACGAGCGCATTGCCAAAATCGATACGCTGGGCGACCTCTCCGGGAAATCGATGCCCGACAAAGACGATTTCGCCGTCTTCGAAAACAACTTCGCCGTTTTTAAGCAGCCGGTGCGAACCGTCCCGGTGCCCTACAACCCAGCTGGCTGTCAGCAACGTCCGTCCTTCCGGCCTTTTGCCAAGTTGCAACGAATTGAGAACATCGCTCATCACGGCGCCTCCACAATGGCTTTGCCATCTCTCGCCGTAACGCGGCCGCCTTTGACGACCAGTGGCCGGGGGGCGATATCGACAACGGCTTGCGCCAGCGTTTCACCGGTCAAGAGGGTAAAGTCGGCAGCGCAGCCGATTTCCAGGCCGTAATCTTCAACGCCCATGACATCGGCGCCGCCCTTGGAAACGACATAGAGCACATGAGCAAGTTCGATATCCGAACGCAGGCCGTTTTTCATGCCGATGATCTTGGCGCGATCCAGCATATCCGGCTGTCCCCACGGACCCCATGTATCGCGGATACCATCACAGCCACCGCCAACGCGCACACCCGCTTCCTTGAGGCGCATGATCGATGGCACGCTTGCCGATGGCGCACCCGTGGTCAGGATGGCGACATCAAGCCGCGCAATCTCGTCGATCAGCCTACCGACGCGAAGATAGTCATTCATGCCGAGCGCGAAGGCGTGGCTGATGGCAACATTGCCCTGCATGCCGTTTGCCCGGATGCGCTCGAAGATGAGCTCCATGGTGAAGGCGCCGAGGTCGGCGGCTTCGTGCAGATGAATATCGATCGGCACGCCGTGTTTTGTCGCGAGCTGAAAAAGAATGTCCAGCTGACCCTTGGGATCGCGGTCAATGCCACAGGGATCGATGCCGCCAAGCACCTCGCAGCCCTGCTTTAAGGCTTCATCGAGAAGCTCCACCGTGCCGGGCATGACCATGACGCCCGATTGCGGGAAGGCGACGACCTCGATATCGATGATGCCATCAAGCTTTTCCCGTGTTTCCCAGATGCCTTCGACCAGCTTCAGCCCATGGGTCGGGTCGATATCGACGTGGCTGCGAATATGGGTGCCGCCATTGGCCGCAAGCCCGATGGCATGGCGCATGGACTGGCGATGCGGATCGATGCCGATCTGAACGCGGTTTTCCCGCTCGAAATCGATCCGCTCGCGCAGGATGGCAGCACGATTGTTGACGTGCCAGGGCATGCCCCACGTCGTCTTGTCCAGATGCGTATGGGCATCGACAAGACCGGGGACGGCAATTGCTCCCTTGCCATCCTCAATCGGCATGCCGGGTTCGGCGTCGAACTTTCCGAAGCCGATAATCTTGCCGTTCCTGATCATGATGTCGCTGGCTTCGCCCGCCATGGGCCTTACGTTGCGAAGAAGAAGATCGTGCATGGAACTCACCTCAGTTTTGGATTGAGCGCATCGCGCAGCCAGTCACCCAAAAGGTTAACGGTGACGACGAGCAGGCAGAGCTGGAAGACAGGGAACAGCACGATCCACCAGGAGCCGGAGAACAAGAACTGGTTGCCGATACGGATCAGCGTGCCGAGCGACGGCTGGCTTGGCGGCATGCCGATGCCGAGAAAGGACAGGGTTGCTTCGGTAAGAATCGCCATGCCGAAATTGAGCGTCGCGGCAACCATGATCGGCGTCAGCGTATTGGGCAGGATATGCGCCGCCATGATGCGGCGGGCGGGGACGCCGATCAGCTTTGCCGCCTGAACATAGTCCTTGCCAGTTTCGACGATGGCCTGGGCGCGCACCGTACGGGCATATTGCACCCATGCGGAAAGCGCGATGGCGAGAATGAGCACGGCAGATGCCCCCACCTCCCGCAGATTGTCGGGCAGCATCTGGCGGACGACAGTGGAGACGAGGATCGCCACGAGAATGGTCGGGATGGAGAGCGTGATGTCACCGATGCGCATCAGGAGGCCATCGGCAAAACCACCGAAGTACCCCGCCACCAGACCTGCCGTCATGCCGATGACGAGCGAAAGCAGCACGGAGGCAACGCCGATGACGATGGAGATGCGTGTGCCGTAAAGAATGGCCGAGAGCATGTCGCGTCCCTGCGTATCTGTTCCCAAGAGAAACGGCCATTCGCCGCCCTCCTGCCAGATCGGCGGCAGCTCGGCCTGCCACATGTCCAGCGAGGCGCCATCATAGGGATTCTGGGGTGCAATCCACGGCGCGAAGACAGCGGCGAGGATGAGGATTGTCAGGATGAGCGCGCTGATCTTTGCCGATTTGCTGCGGCTGAAGGACCAGTAGAGATCGCTGTCACGCATGCGACTGAAAAGCGACCGGCGGGCGGATTTTTCCGTTTGCGAAAGGTCTGTCATGAAACCGGCTCCCTTCGGTTAGCGCGCGGCGCGCAGACGCGGATCGATGACCGCATAGGCGATATCAACGAGCGTGTTGAGGACTACGAAGATGAAGGAGATGATGCAGAGATAGGCCGCCATGACGGGGATATCGAGGAAGGTGACCGCCTGGATGAATAACATGCCCATGCCCGGCCACTGAAACACCGTTTCCGTGATGAGCGCGAAGGCGATGAGCGAGCCCACATTCATCGTCGTCAATGTCACCACCGGCATCAGACAGTTGCGCAGCGCATGACGGAAATAGATCCGCCAGCGTGGGATACCGCGAGCCCGTGCAAATTTCACGAAATCGGACCGCAGAACTTCAAGCATTTCCGCCCGCACCAGACGCATGACAAGCGTGATCTGGTACAGCGAAAGGGCAATGGCCGGAAGAATGAGGGCCGCGCGTCCGGATGAGGTCAAAAGCCCTGTCGACCACCAGCCGAGCTGAACGACATCGCCGCGACCGAAGGCCGGTGCCCAGCCGAGGGAAACGGAAAAGACCAGAATGAGAAGGATGCCGACAACGAAGCTCGGCAGCGAAACGCCGACAATCGACAGGAATTGCAGGCCCTCCGTATACCATTTTCCGCGCCGGATCGCCGTCAGAACGCCGAGAGGCAGACCGACGACCAGCGATATGATGGTGGCAACCAGCACCAGCTCAAGCGTTGCGGGAAACCTTTCGGCGATCAACGGTAGAACCTGCTGCCCATTGCGGTAGGAAACACCGAAATTACCCTCCGCTGCATCTTTCACAAATCGCAGATATTGGGTCGGCAGGCTGTCATTGAGGCCCAGCCGTTCACGTAGCGCGGCACGATCTTCCTGCGAGGTCTGTTCGCCGACCATCAGTTCGACGGGATCGCCCGCCAGCCGAAAAATGAGAAAGGCGAGAAGCGCGACGGAAAGCATGACGAGCACGGCATTTCCCAAACGCTTGATGATGAAAACCAGCATTGTTACCTCTCGGACGCGAGCCTGAGCCACGCGGGCTTTCAGGTTCGATCACTCTCTTCCAGAGATGGGCCAAAGATTTCACGGCCTGACTTAGCCGCAACAACATACAACTTTGTCGACAATTTCGACGCGGATTCACCCTGATCCCGGACCGGTTAACCGCCAAGCAACTGAGGCGCTCGGCCTGGGCCGGCGCCTCAACAACGCGTCTTACTTGTCGACCTGGGTCAGCCAATGGCGTGGCTTGTTGTCGGCACGGAAGTCGACACTTTTGACCTTTGCCAGCATAGCCCAGGCAATCGGCTGCTGGTGCAACGGCACGAGCATGGTCTCGTCCTTGGCGATCTTCAGCGCAGCTTCTTCAAGCGCCAGGCGCTTCGTATTGTCCTGCTCCTGCGCCGCCTGCGCGACAAGCTTGTCAATTTCCGGGTTGGACCAGCCGCCATAATTGGAGACGCCCATCGCACCCTTGCGGGTGGAGAGGATCTGCGACAGCATCGAGAAGGCGTCCAGCGTCGGCTCGTTCGCCCAGCTGAGGTTGAAGACGTCGGCCTTGCCGCCATTGCGCTTGGGTGACTGTACCGAACGTGGCGCAATATCGATCGTCGGCTGGAAGCCGCCGCGCTTCAACATGTTGGCAACGCCCGAGCAGATATCCTCCTCATTGACGCTCTCGTCATTCATGCAGGTATAGGTGAAGGCGAGGTTCTTCATGCCGGCATCGGCAAGCAGCTTCTGCGCCTTGGCCGGATCGGCCGGTTCAAAGGTATCAAGCGACTTGGCGTAGCCCGCAATTTCGGGCGCGATCAGCGAACCAGAAGGTCTTGCAAGACCACGCATGACTTTTTTGTTAATCAGGTCTCGATCGATCGATGCTTCGAAGGCCTGACGGACACGCAGATCATTGAAGGGATTCGGCTGGCCATTCTCGAGCTTTTCGCGGCGATTGAAGCCGATGAAGAGCGTGCGAAGCTCGGTGCGTTTCTTGACCGAGATATTGGGCGAGGATTCCAGGCGCGGCAAATCCTGGATCGGAGCGGAATCGATAAGGTCGATTTCACCCGACAGCAGTGCCGCAACGCGTGTCGCAGCAGATGCAATAGGCACGAATTCGATGCGGTCGAGATTGTGCTTCTTCTGGTCCCACCAGCCTTCATTCGCAACGAGAACAGTTTTGCTGTCCGGAACGCGGCTCTCCAGCTTGAAGGGGCCGGTCCCATTGGTGTGCATGGTGGTGTAGCCATCAACCTTCGACGCGAAGTCGGTAGGCTTCTCACTATTGTTATCTTTCAACCACTTGGCGTTGAAAATGAAGATGTTGGTTATGTCGTTCAGAAAGAGCGAGGTAGGCGCGTTGACATCGAGGTCAACCGTGTAGTCGTCGACCTTTTTGACGCCAGCGTAAATCGGAATATTGCCACGCAGCGGCGAGGTTGCGTCCGAAGCGCGTGTGAAAGATGCGACGACGTCATCGGCGGTAAAGTCTGCGCCGTCATGGAACTTCACACCCTTGCGCAGGGTGAAGCGCCAGGTCTTTCCATCAATCAGCTTCCACTCGGTGGCAAGTGCGGGCTCGATCTGAAAATCCGGCCCGTAGCGAACGAGGCCCTCGTAAATATGGTTCAGAAAAGCCAGGTTGGACGTCGACGGCACCGAATAGGGGTCTAGTGAATAAAGATCGGCGCGACCGCCCCAGCGAAGGGTCTCGGCATTGGCGGGAACGGCAATGGCGGCGGCAGCCATGGCCGCCAGGACGAAACTTCTGATACGGGACATTTGATCCCCCCTTTTTTATAAATCGTTGAAAGACCGCAAGGCGGTCCGGTCTGGCAGAGGGAGTATTGTTTCGCCCAGGCTTATTGTCAATAATATTGTTGACAATTATCGTACTCGAAATCGTATGTTTTTGGATACGGGCTGAAATTCAGGGAGGACGAAATATGACAGGCTTTCTGCTGCTGCACGGAACGATCGTCACGGTCGACAGAGAGAGACGCATGATTGAAGACGGCGCATTGGCCATCGAGGGCGACAGGATTGTCGACATCGGCGCTGCGCAAGATCTCCAGTCTCGGCACACCGACAAACAAAATATCGACTGCCGGGGAAAGCTGATCATCCCCGGCCTGATCGATGCTCATGGCCATGCTGGCCACGCGCTTCTTCGCAGCATTGCAGCGGACACCAATGCAATGTGGATGAAAATCATCACCCCCACCTATTATCACTACGTGACCCGCGATTACTGGTATGCGGACGGGTTGATTTCCGGCATTGAACGGTTGCGCGCCGGGGTGACGACCGGGGCGAGCATCATCTCCTCGATGCCACGCGCGGATGACCCCGTCTTCGCCATCAACCATGCCCGCGCCTATAGCGAAATCGGCCTTCGCGAAATCATCTGCGTCGGGCCGTCGGGCCTCCCCTGGCCGCATCCGGTTACGCGGTGGGAGAGCGGTTCGCCAGAGCGTCGCGACGTGAGCTTCGACGAGATGATGGAGGGCAGCGAAGCGGTGATCGAAGCATTGCACGGCAGCGCCGATGGCCGCATCAGCGTTTTCCTGACGCCTTTCACCATCGTGCCTTCGGTCGAACCATCAAATGCATCGACACCCGATCAGGCTGTGAAACTGACCGAAGGCGACAGGATGCAGGCCCGCCGGATACGCGAGATGGCGCGCAAGACAGGTGTGAGGCTTCATTCTGACGCCTTTGCGGGGCAAATCCGCATGGCGTTTCAGGACAAGGAAAATGCCCTGCTCGGCCCTGACATTCACCTTCAGCACTGCTGGGGCATCTCCCATGACGAGATCGACATCCTGGCGCAAACCGGCACCCGCGTGACCCACGCGCCACCGGGCCGCGCGACCCCCATCATGGACATGATGTCGAAAGGCATTCGTGTCGCCATCACCACCGATGGCGCGGCCCCCAGCCGCCATTTCGACATGTTGCAGACGGCGCGCCTTACACAGTTCACGCAACATCTCCTGCACAATCACGACCGCTACCTGCTTCCGCCCGGCAAGATATTTGAGATGATCACCATCGATGCCGCCCATGCCATCGGCATGGAGGACGAGATCGGTTCGCTCGAAATCGGCAAGAAGGCTGACGTCGTCATCATCGATATGCGCAAACCGCACCTCATGCCCATGTGGATGCCTGTTCATCGGTTGGTGCATCAGGTTCTCGGAAGCGATGTCGATACCGTATTTGTGGACGGCAAACTGCTGATGGAAAACGGACGGGTGCTGACGGCAGATGTCGATGCTGCCATTGCCTTTGGCCAGCAGGAAGCCACGGCGCTGACGGAGCGGGCCGGGCTGAGATCACATATGCATGATCCCGGCTGGGGCCGGCTGCTGCGCACATTTGACGAACCGGTGCACCCTCCGCGTCCACCGGAAGATGCAAGCGATCGCGCGGGCGAGCATGGACTCGATCAGAACCGATAGAACAACAGGCTACGGCAAATCCTCATTTGTAATACCGTCAGCTTCACGACAAAAACTCCCCGGCCTGGAGTGGACCGGGAAGCAAACCTGACATCATGTCAGGAACTTTGACTGGAGCTAGTGGCTCACCTGTCCGGGAACAGGGTGGATCTGAGTTGCCTAACCCAACTATATTTTTTATTCAGAGGATCAGAACGAACGCTCGAGACGAACGAAACCGGTCCAAGCCTCAGGCTTCTTTTCGACGTCGAGGTAGTTCGCCGCCAGCCTCGTGGAGAGGCCGTCGGTGATTTTGTAATCGACCGTCAGACCGGCCTTCCAGGCATCGTTGTTCGAGAAATTATCCCAGGAAGCGAGGCCATAGCTGCCGTAATACTGAACGCCGGGAGTGATCTTCAGCTTATCGGTTGCCTTGAGGGCGTAGGATGCAGCAACGGCCCATTCGGAAACGTTGTAATACGCGTTTGCACCGGAAGCCCAGACACCAGCCAGCGCGAGCGTGCCCGGACCAACGCCAGCTTCTGCGATGAGGCGAACGGCACCATTCTCACGATCGGTGTCATAACCGCCGATAAGAGCGAAGGATACGCTGTCGAACTTTGCACCAACGCCGGCAGCTACGCCCACATTGTTGTCGCTCTTGTTGAAGGAGCCAACAGAAATGCCTTCCAGCTCGTCAACCGAAACGCCAGCCCAGAACGAACCTGCGTCATAGGTGTAACGAATGGAGTTGAACTTGGAGTTCGACGACAGTTCGTCGGTTTCACCACCAATACCATCGTCCCACCAGCTGGTGAACTTACCAACCTTGAGGCCGGCGAGTTCAATGAAGGCCTGGTCAACGAAAACCGCCGAACCCTTATCATTGGAATTGGTCGCAGAAGCGGCTGCCGATCCGGTGTCAGCACTGCCCTGGAAGCCGATGAAGCCACGAAGAGCACCGAGCTCGGTGTCGGTGCGGGTGTCAACTTCGAACTGCGCACGTGTGAAGGAATCCCAGTCGGACTTGCCGGATTTATCGCGACCGAAGTCAGTCTGGAAACGCACGTAGCCCTGGTACTTCAGGCAGGTTTCGGTGCCTGGGATGTAGAAGAAGCCGGCGCCGAAAGCGTCGCAAACGCGAACGTATTCCAGGGGCTCAGGCTTAGCAGCGACGATAGCGTCGGCAGCGTGAGCGCCGGATACTGCTGCGAGGGCCGCAGCGGAGCCGATGAGAAGGCTCTTGATGTTCATTTGAAATCTCCAGTCAAAAATTTTTCAACGAGTGCGCAAATTTGAGGGCTGGTCTTTCCCTGCCGCCCGCCTCCCCTGCGCTGACTAAGCAAATGACAGAAATCATCAGCGACTCGCAATTAAAATCGTCAAAATCGAAATACTGATAAAGTATCGTTCAGAATGTCGTAGTAAAATTACAACAAATTAAAAGTTGTAAATAAAGTAATTAGTTTTTTTATTCTATATTTTTGTACTAAATTGCTGATGCATTATTTTATAATATACTTAATCGAAGCAGGTGGGCGGCACGGTGTCGCCGGGCCGCGAAAGCTGCGACTTATGCTGCCGTGGGGATGTTGCAGTTGGGAAACAAGAAAAGGCGATGACAGGAAATGCCGGCCACCCAGGTCGGGGCGCACGTCCGTTCTTAAATGGTCAGCAATGTGCCGCAATTTAGCGGCTGGCTTAGGATGCCCCGTTTGGGAAAATCGAGCTTTGCGCCAGCATGGCCGCGATCGCCTGAGCGGGCACCGGCGGGCTGAAATAATAGCCCTGACCACAGGGGCACCCGGCGTCCCGCAGAAATTTCGACTGCTCACCGGTCTCCACGCCTTCGGCGATGACATCGATACCCAGCGAGCTGGCAAGCTGGATCATGATCGAGACGATGGCACTGTCCTTGGCATTACCAGGCAGGTGGGCGAGGAAGGAGCGGTCGATCTTCATGCAGGAGAGAGGAAAGGTCTTGAGCATACCGAGGCAGGAGTAACCGACCCCAAAATCATCCAGCGCGAGGCTCACCCCCATGTCCTTGATGGCCCGCATGATGCGCACGGATGCGTCAACGTCCTGAATGATGAGCGTCTCAGTGATTTCGATTTCTAGAAGCGATGCCGGAAGTCCGGTTTCCTTCAGCGCGGCCCTTATCTGTTCAAGCAGCCCGCCCTGAAACTGCCGCGGCGAAATATTGACCGCCATCTTGACGGGCGGAAGCCCGGCGGCCGCCCATGCCTGCGCCTGATGACAGGCCTTGCGCAGGATGCTTTCGCCGAGTTCGACGATCAGGCCGGTTTCTTCCGCAAGTCCGATGAATTCCGAGGGAGCAAGCAGACCTTCCGTCGGGTGCTGCCAGCGCACCAGCGCTTCGACACCATTCATTACGCCGCTCGCAAGATTGATCTGCGGCTGGAAGTGTAGCACGAACTCGTCGCGCGTTACGGCCTTGCGCAGTTCCTCGATGCGGTTGACCTTCTTTTTCAGATCCTCCGCCATGTTGGGGGTAAAGGTGGCAATCTTGTCACGCCCGCTATGTTTGGCTTCATACATGGCAAGATCGGCGGCCGCGACGATCTCCGCCGTGTTCTTTCCATGCTCCGGGAAAAACGCCATTCCGATGCTGCATGTGACCTTGATATCGTAATTGCCGATACGCAGAGGTTGTGAAACAGCAGCGCGGATGCGGTGCAGCCGCGTTTCGACATCTTCTTGGCGTACGTCAAGAACGATAACGAATTCATCGCCGCCAACCCTCAGAACCAGATCGCTTTTACGCAGCGCTTTGGCAATGCGCGACGCGGTCTTTGAAAGAAGCGCGTCCCCGATGCTGTGGCCGAGCGTATCGTTGATTTGCTTGAAATTGTCGAGATCAAGAAAGCAGACGGCCACCCTTCCCTTCGTTTTCCCGGCCGTCTGCAATATTTCAGGTAGCCTGGTATCGAGAAAACGGCGGTTCGGCAGCCGGGTCAGCATATCGTGATCGGCGAGAAACGCGATGTGTTCCGCTGCCCTCTTTCGGTCAATGGCAAGGCCCGCCATGCGCGCCGCCGCGCCGATGAATTCGAGGAGCGCAGGATCCGGCAGACGGCCGGCCAGCATACACCAGACGAAACCGTGCGCCTTGCCCCCGCTTTCGGGGATATCGAAACTAAAGGCCACATCTTCGGCGGAGTGGGTTAGGCCGTCGGGGTCGCTGACGCTGGAGAGAAGCGCGATCAGTCCCTTTTGCTGCGCCAGAGCCGGCGAAACATAAACGGACGGTTCTCCCTCCGCAGCATCGAATACCCGCACGGCGCAGGCCAGTCCGGTTGCCAGATTTTCAATAGCCTTCACGAATTCTTCGAGAAAATCCTCGATGCGGGCGGCCGCGACAATCATTTCGAGAATATGCGCCTGTGCCTGAAGCAGTCTTTCCGACGCTTTTTTCTGGGTAATATCCCGCGAGGCGCCGACCACACCGATGATGTTGCCCGCCTTGTCCCTAAGCGGCACGCGGGACATCATGAGCCAGCGATCAACATCGCCACGCATGGCGCGTTCTTCATATCCAAGATCCGCCTTGCCAGTGCGCATCACGCGCGATTCGGTGTCGGGAATGCCGGCGATATTAGCCGCTTCCCCGTGAATCTCGTAGTCGGTGAGCCCGATAAGCTGCTCGACCGTGTCAAAACCGTTCTCATTGACGATGGCACGATTGGCGAAAAGGAAGCGCCCTTCCAGATCCTTGGCGTAAATGAAATCCGGCACGTGATCGATCATCGCTTCCAAAAGGGCGTGCCGGTCGGACGGATTGGTGTTTTCGCGAACGGCAGCTGAGGCTGGCGTGGCACTCCTGCGAGTTTTTCGCGACATCCGGGTCTGCTCGGGTGTCTTCGGGCCTTTGGAACGCACCACTCCGCCTCATTGCTTTATAAGAAAGCAGAATAGTAGGATTATACATATTATATAAATGTGAACGGCGGTTCGAAACGAGGCGTAAATCGCCGTCTTTCCGGGACCGAGAGCAGATCGGTGGATGCGTCACGCGAAACGGCGCGGACAAAATCCGCGCCGTAACAATGGCCAGTGTTCAGAAATTGTATCAAACGACAGGGGTCGGCAATTCCTGACCGGCAAAATGCGCGTCAAGATTGGCGAGAACCAGATCTGCCATGGCACGCCGGGTTTGGTGCGTGCCGCTGCCGACATGCGGGGCAAGGATGACCGTATCGAAGGCAAACAGCGCTTCAGGCACGCGCGGCTCTTCTTCGAACACATCCAGCGCCGCGCCGCCGATCGCGCCTTTCGATAGCGCCTCGATGAGCGCCTTCTCATCCACCAGCGAACCGCGCGCCACGTTGACGAGTATGCCCTGAGGCCCTAGTGCCCTCAGCACATCGGCATTGACGATGTGCCGTGTTTCGGCGGTGGCAGCGGCGGCGATGATGAGGACGTCGCAATTGGCAGCAAGGTCTTCTATGCTGCCGTAATAATCATAAGCGACCTCACGTCGGCTTCTGGCGGTGTAGGATATCTTCCCGTCAAAACCCTCCAACCGCTTTGCGATCGCCTGACCGATGCGGCCAAGGCCGAAAATGCCGTAGCGGCGACCGGCCACCCGTGTGGAAAGGCCCATGTCGCCCTTCAGCCATTGCCCCGTTCGGACATATTGGTCCGCCTGCGGCAGCTTTCGCGCCTGTGCCAGTATGAGGCCCAGCGCAAGGTCGGCCACATCCGCCGTCAGCACGTCGGGCGTATTGGAGACATGAAACCCACGTTTTCTGGCTTCAGCCAGGTCAACCTTGTCGAAACCCACCCCATTAATGGCGACAATTTCAAGGCTGGGGAGCGCAGCACCTATATCCGCAGGCAGACCGATATGGCCGCCAGTGACAACGCCGCGGATTGCGCCGCCGTGCTTGGCTAGGAAAGCAGCTTTGTCTGTGGCTTCAAACAGGCGATGTACCGTAAAGCGCTGTGCGAGTTCTTGTTCGAGTGCCGGGATGAGCGGGCAAAGTTGCAGGATTTCAGGGGTCATGAATTTTCCTTTGAGCCGGTGAGCTACTTCACATCGGCCTTGACGAACTGCCGGAGTTCCGGCGTTTGCGGATTGGCAAAGAGCTCGGACGAGCGACCCTCTTCCCAGATCTTGCCCTTGTGCATGAAGATGGTTTGCGTCGCCACGCGGCGCGCGAAGGCCATTTCGTGGGTCACGAGGATCATGGTCATGCCGTCCTTGGCGAGGTTCTCCATCACGGTCAGCACTTCCTCGGTCAGTTCGGGATCGAGCGCCGAGGTCACTTCGTCGAACAGCATCACTTTCGGCCGCATGGCAAGCGAGCGGGCAATGGCGACGCGCTGCTGTTGGCCACCGGACAGCTGGTCGGGATAGGAATCGAATTTCTCCGAAAGGCCGACCAGCTGCAGGACTTCGCGGGCGATATCCTTGGTTTCCGATTTTGGCACATCCTTGACGATGCGCGGCGCCAGCATGATGTTTTCGCCGACCGTCAGGTGCGGGAAAAGATTGTAGCTCTGGAACACGATGCCGACGTCGGTGCGCAGCTTGCGCAGAGCCTTGGCATCTTCGCCGATCGCATGACCGGCGATTTCTATGCGGCCGGAATTGATCTTTTCCAGCCCGTTCATGCAGCGCAGAAGTGTGCTCTTGCCCGAGCCCGAACGGCCAATGAGGGCAAAGACTTCGCCGCGACCGACCGAAAGCGACGCGCCTTTGAGGACTTCCAGGGCACCAAAGCTCTTATGAACGTTTTCAACGATTACTTCCGGCATGAAGCCTCCTTTCCAGCCAACGCGACAGCTGGGACAACGGGTAGCAGACGATGAAATAAAGAACGGCCACCGCGACGAAGACGCGGAACGGCTGGAACGTGGCATTGTTGATGAGTTGCCCTGCTCTTGCCAGTTCGACGAAACCGATGATCGATGCGATGGACGTGTTCTTGACGACCTGAACGGCAAAACCGACGGTCGGCGGTAGCGAAATGCGGATCGCCTGCGGCAGGATGACGTAGCGATACTGCTGGGCGCGGGTGAGAGCGAGCGATTCCGACGCTTCCCATTGCTGCTTCGGCACCGCCTGAATGCAGCCGCGCCAGATTTCGGCGAGATAACCTGACGTATAGATGGTCATCGACGCGCCGGCGGCAAAAAGCGGCGGCAGTTCCAGCCCGGCAAGGCTGAGGCCGTAATAGGACAGGAACAGGATCATCAGCACCGGAATCCCCTGAATGACCTGGATATAGGTGCCGGCGGCAATGCGCAGCAGCTTGCTGTCCGAGGTGCGGGCAAGAGCGATAAAGAAGCCGACAATGCCGCCGCCGATCAGCGCAATGATCGTCAGAAGCACGGTCCATTGCAGGGCGGTCAAAAGGAAGCCGAATTCGTTCCAGCCGAAAGTTCTAAGGGTCATGACTGCACCTCCGGCAAAGCGGTTATCGTCTTGCGGGCGACACGACGGCCAAACAGCCACATGCCGACAAGGGCAAGGATGAGCCGCAACGAAAGCGCCAGCGCCAGATAGATGAGCGTGACGACGATATAGACCTCGAAGGAGCGATAGGTTTGCGATTCCACGAAGGCTGCGGCCGCCGCAAGCTCATGGGTGGAAATGGCCGAACATATGCTCGATGCCAGCATCATCAGCACGAACTGGCTGCAGAGTGACGGATAGACCTTGGCGATGGCAGGCACGATGATGACGTGGCGATAGATCTGGTACTTGGTGAAGCCCAGCGCCTCGCCCGCCTCGATCTGCGACTTGTGCACCGCCTCGATGCCGGCGCGGATGATTTCCGTCGAATAGGCCGCGAGATTGATCGTCATGCCGATCAGCGCCGCGGTATCCGCCCCGACGCGAAAGCCCAGGCCCGGAAGGCCAAAATAGACGATGAACAGTTGCACGAGAAACGGCGTATTGCGGATCACCTCGACATAAGCGTCCACGATGATGCGGACGATGCCGCCATTGATGGAGCGAAGCGAAGCGAGAAGAATGCCGAAAGCGCAGCCGAGCACGATGGAGAGGACCGACAGTTTGATCGTCAGCCATATGCCGTTCAGAATCTCATTCTGATATTGGGCGAGTGCGCCGAATTGGAATGTGTAGGACATGCGTCACTCCGTTGACATTTCCCGTCCCGCCGGAAGCCTTCCCGGCGGGCGCGTTGAAAGGCTCAATCAGAAGCTTGGCAATTGCGGCAGCGGACGGCCGGTCCACTTGACCGAGATGCGGTCGAGATCGCCGGACATCTTCATGAGATAGATGGAGGTGTTCAGCCACTGGCGCAGCTCGAAATCCTCGAGCTTCGTCGCCATGGAGTTGCCCTGCTGGAAGAAGGTGAACCCAACCTGCAGACCGGCTTCCGGACGCTGTTTGATGATCGCCTCGCCGACTGTGGAGGGCAGTGCCACGGCATCGACCTGACCTGCAAGCAGTGCCTGGGCGCTGGTGGAATCGTCCTCGTAGACAACGATTTCCAGACCTTCGATATTGGCCTTGCGCAGCGCGGTTTCCTGCGAGGAACCGCGATTGACCGAAACGCGCTTGCCCTTGAGGCTGTCGAGATTTTCGAACTTCTGGTCCTTGCCGGAGATGATATCCATGTTGAAGGCGCTGTAAGGCTGCGTGAACATCACGGTCTTGGCGCGTTCGCCGGTCGGGGCGAGCGTCGCGACAAGGAAGTCGACCTTGCCGGTCTGAAGCGCGGGAATACGCGCCGGCGGCGTCAACGGCACCAGTTCGACCGGCAGAGACAGGTAGGAACCGATGAGATTGGCGACATCGACGTCATAACCGGAAGGATTGCCCTTCTCATCCACCATGCCCATGGGCGGTGCACCGGTCAGAACGCCGATCTTGACCTTGCCGCGCGCCGTGATCTCGCTAAGCGAGACAGCATGAGCGGATGTGCTGGCGGCAAGTGCCGCTGCGGCAACACCGACGGCAACGGTCATGTTTTTCAAAAATCTGGATATGCTCATGGTCTCTCCTCCAACCTTTTAAGCGGCTGCCCCACGCGGAACAGCGATCTTGCGCAAAGCGAAAAATGTTCTCGATAACATTTTACCGCGATTGACAAAAACTCCTCCCAAGAAAGAACGAAAGCTCGAAACGACGACATTTTTCGTTCTTTTTCAGCATTTTATCGGGGCGATCGATTTTCCTCTTGTCGACACTCTCTCTCGTTCTTGGCAGGATCAATAATGCATGTTATCGGTATCATTGCAAGTCTGATCTGCGGCCCTGTTGCATTGGACAGTCATTCGGGAGGAAAACCATGTATACACGCTCGGCAATTTTCGAAGGCAAGATCCACCCCGGCCGGGAGGAGGAGTTCTTCCGCATCGTCGAGGAAAAATTGCTGCCAGTCTGGAAACGTATGCCGAATGCACAGGCCGTGCGGGTGATGCGCACCGAACGCACCGATCCGGACGCGGCCTCAATCATCATGGTGCAGGAAATAGACTATCCGTCGATGGAGGCGGTGGAAGAAGCGCTGGTTTCCCCCGTCCGGCTGGAAGGCCGGGTGCTGACGGACGAGATGATGAGCATGTGCGACGGGCGTTTTTACCATCTGGTCTATAGCCGCGTCGCATAAATCCGGTGCACGCCGCATTGATATCAAATCATACGGCGTGCTTTCCCTTGATATCTTCGTGTATGTCTTGTCCTGAACCGGTTCGAATTTCGGGAGACATGCTTTGGTGGAGCGCACGCCCTTGGCCGCAGCGTTAGTCACGTCAAAAAAAGCTACCATGAGCGACGTCTCGAAACTCGCGGGCGTCTCCAAGATGACCGTTTCGCGGGTGTTGGCCGATCCTGCCCTGGTGTCGGAAGAGACGCGCCAGAAGGTGATGAACGCCATCGAGAAGCTTGGCTATGTGCCGGACCGAATCGCCGGTTCGCTCTCTTCCCGGCGCACCAATTTCATCACCGCCATCCTGCCGACACTCACCAACTCCAATTTCGCCGACAGCGCTCAGGGGCTGGCCAAAGCGCTGCGCGCGGCCGATTACCAGTTGCTGATCGGTTATACGATGTATGACCTGCAGGAGGAGGAGCGCGTCATTCGCACCATGATGGAGCGCCGCCCTGATGCTATCGTCGTCGCCGGCACGGTGCATACCAAGACGGCGAGCGAAGTGTTGATGCGCGCCGGTATCCCGATCGTTGAAATCTGGGACGTACCCGAACATCCGATCGACCACGCGGTCGGTTTTTCCAATTACGAAGTGGGAAGAACCGCCGCCAAACACTTGATATCGCTCGGCTTCAAGAGAATCGGTGCGCTCGGTTCCAGGGCCGACGGTGATGTGAAGGACTGGCGCGGAGAAAGCCGCTTGCTCGGTTTCGGGGCCGCCCTGCGCGAAGCCGGCATTTCCGACGATCTCATCATTCGTGAAGGCAGCGCGCCGGTCTCCTATGATCACGGAGCAAGGACGCTCGGTTCGCTGCTGACAAAGGCGCCCGACGTCGAAGGTATTTTCGCCGTCTCCGATATTTCCGCCGTTGGCGCGCTGATGGAATGTCACCGCCGCGGCATTACCGTGCCCGATCAGGTTTCCATTCTCGGCTTCGGAGATTTCGATATCGGCCGGCAATGTTATCCGGCGATTTCGACTATCCGGGTCGATGCGCAGATGATCGGCCGCAAGGCGGGCGAATTGCTGCTTTCGATATTGGAGCCGGAAAAGGATGCCGCTGTTCCCGAAGGGGCACGGGTGGATGTCGGGTTCGAGCTGATCGTGCGGGAGACGACAAAGCGGTTGGCTCAGTGAAGCTTTAGCGTTTCAGAACGAGCGGGTGTCGCTTGTTTCTTCTCCCCGCCAGGGAGAAGAAATATGCGGCACCGCTGTGGCGTACTCAACATTCCGCCTGAGTGACCTTTAACGCCCTTACCTCGCACCCCAGGTATCCGTCAGCCGATACCCCTCCGGCCATGGATCCGACGGATCGAGCATGTGCTGGTGTATTCCGGTGATCCAGCCTCGGCCGGAGATTTCCGGCAGGATGGCCGAGCGGTCGCCGACTGTTGTGGTTCCGAGGATACGGCCCGTGAAGGTCGAGCCGATCAGCGACACCGCCGTCAGCGTTTCGCCTTCCTTCATTTCGCCGCGTGCATGCAGCACCGCCATGCGGGCCGAAAGCGCTGTACCGGTCGGCGAGCGGTCCACCTTGCCCGGCTGGATGGCAACGGCCGCCCCTGCCCGCAGGCCCTCGGCTGTGCGTTCTACCTTGCCAGCGAAGAGGCAGAAGGAAAAATGTTTCCAGTCGGGGTTTTCGGGATGGTCGAAACCCAGAGCCTTGTTGGCGGCATTGGTGATGCGCACACCGAGGCGGGCGATCTCATGCGCCTCTTCCGGCTTCAGGCTGAAGCCCATCGCCTCGGCATCGACAATGACGAAACTATCACCGCCATAGGCGGTATCCACTTTCAACTTACCGAGACCTTCGACCTCAAGTTCCGCATCGAGCTTCGCGGCAAAGCTCGGCAGGTTCTGCACGAAAATGCGTTCGGCCTTGCCGTTACGGCATTCCGCGCGCACCTTCACCAGCCCACCCGGTGCTTCCAGCAGCATATGGGTTTCCGGCTCCTGCATCGGCACGATGCCGCCATCCAGCAGCACGGTGGACACGCAGATTGAGTTAGAGCCGGACATGGGCGGCGTATCTTCCGGCTCCATGATGATGAAGGCGGCATCCGCATCGGGATGTTTCGGCGGCACCAGCAGATTGACGTGGCGGAAGACGCCGCCGCGCGGCTCATTCAGCACGAAATTGCGCAGGGTTTCATCACGGGCGATGAAGCGGCTCTGTTCCCAGATCGTCTCACCCGGCGGCGGCTTCACCCCGCCAACGATCACATCTCCCACTTCACCTTCCGCATGGGCGGAGATGACATGAACGGTCTTGATACTGCGCATTAATTTCTCCTCAGGAAAGCCAGGAAGGAAGACGGGAAACGGCTTGGCCGGTCAGCGCGCTGTCGACACAATCGGCAAGGCTGCCGAAACGCACCGCGCGGCCGCTTAGACCAGGGCCGTAATGGGCGTACTTGCCGGAATTGGTCATGAGCGCACGGGTCTTCGTCGGAAAAACCGGCTCGGAAATCGAGCACCAGCAAAGGTCAGGCAGCACCTGCACGCCACTATCTTTCAGACGTTGCAGTGTGCCATCCTGTTTGGCCGCATCGATAATCTGCTGGCCGGCAGTCACGATGACGGCGACATCCGCATGGCGGTTGCGGCCGTTGAACGCGGCGGCAAGGGCGCGGCACTCTTCCAACGAGGCATGAGGGCTACCGATGGCAACGAGTTGCACCTCTTCCGGCCCCTCGTTCAGAAGCGACCACCCAGCGGCCATATCGGCGAGCGAAATGGTTACGGTGTCGGCGGTTTCGAGCGGCGCAAGCTCCGCCTCCGGCGTCACCCCCTCGATATGCAGCATGGGCGAGGCGGAGGTGGTGCCGAAAGCGGCGCAAAGCGCTTTCAGATCATCCCGCGAGGGCATTGCGGAACCGAGGCCGCGCAGCAGCGGAATGCAATCCGGCGCGGCCTTGCCGGCGAGATAGCCGACGAGCGGCCAGAAGGCGTCATCGATGCCAGCTGGCAACGCCACATCGATGATACGCTGCGGGCGGCGGTTTTCTTCGAGATACACCCCAGAAAGCGGCGCCCTGCCCGTCATCGCAATGCAGAGATCGAGAAAATCCGGGTGCTTTGCGGTGCGGGCACCGAGCACCGTATTGGCGAAAATCACCGCATTCGATTCGGCCCAGCCAATCGATTCGCCGGCGCCTGGAGCGCTATCCAGCAGGTAAGGCGAACACGTGAAGGTGGGACGACAGCCCATGCGCACATAGGCATCCGCCAGCCTTGCGGCCGGATCGCCGAATTCCTCCGGCACGCCTTGCGCCCGCCAATGCGCCTTGTCCACCGAAATGGCGTTCATGGTCGTCGCCACCCGCACCTTGCCGCCCATGTCAGCCATTTTTTCCGCAAAGGTTAGGTTGGCGGGACTGGCATAGATACAGCCATCGATATGGCCCTGCGTTACATTCACAAGCGCCGATGCGCCCTGCTGCGCGGCCATGGCGACAATGATGCGCATGGCCTGCCGTACAGCGATACCATCGCGACCATCAAGCATTGCCCCATCGTCCTCCTCAAGGTCGAGATGGGCCGTCGCCGGCGGCGCGATGGTAAGCGAGATACCATCAGCCTCGATGGTGTTCTCGTTGATGCGGACATGCGCGGCACGCGAGAAGCGGTCGAAATTATCCGCATCAAGACGCACGACCGGCAAAGCCTTTTCGAACATTTCCGCCGCCACAAGTGCGCCGAGCGTCAGAACATCTTCAGCCTCGCAGAAAACCAGCGCCGAGGGCGCTCGGCCGGTGAGGATAAGATCAAGCAGAACTCCCGAACCGGTGCATGAGCCGCGGCTGGTCGGCATGAACAGCACGCCGCCGGTGAGACAGACGCCATGCAACGGGTGGTGAACGTCGATCACCTTGCCGGTGGCAGGATCGACCCCGCCCCAGAAGCTCAGCGCTTCGGTCGCGGCGATCACGGGACCCTCGGCGGCTCCGGCCAGAATGCTGCGAGCTTCAGGAACGGCAGAAAACATCGAAAACCTCCCTAAAGCATTTCCGTCAAAACCGCGTAGCGGTTCTATGCCCGGTAAATGCTTGAAAAACAAAGCCAAGAGTTTTTGCCTTTCAGAGAAAAGCCAAAACTCTCTAGAAACGTTGCGGCGAAAATGCCCCTGTATCGATGGCGGGTTTTTGGCCCGTCAGAAGATCGGCGACAATGCGGGCGGTGCCGGCGGATTGCGTCAGCCCCAGATGGCCATGACCAAAGGCATAAATCACCCTCGCCGTGTGCGCTGCTTCACCTATGGCCGGCAGGCTGTCCGGCAGCGAGGGGCGAAAGCCCATCCACTGCTTGCCGCCTTCCGTTTTCAGGCCCGGCAGAAAAGCCTTCGCCTTGGTCAAAAGCGCCTCGGACCGGGCGAAATTGGCCGGAAGCTCCAGTCCGCCGAGTTCCACCGCACCGCCAACGCGAATGCCGGAGGATAGACGAGTAACGACGAAACCATGGCCACCGAAGGTGACCTGCGTGCGCAGGTCGAAAGCGCCGGACGGCAGGGTGGTATTATATCCCCTTTCCGTTTCCAGCGGAATTTTTTCCCCGAGCGAACGGGCGATGCGGTGCGAGAAAGCCCCCGCCGCCAGCACCACCTTGCCTGCCCTGCGCGTGCGGCCATCATGGCTCAACACCTCGACGCCATCGTCCAGGGGTCGGAGCGAGGCGACATCAAGGCATTCGATACGGCCGCCAATGGTGCGGAAATGGTCGGCCAGCGCCAGCGTATAAAGCTTGGGATCGGCGATGGAATACCAGCCGGGCGTAAAGGTGCCGCAGGAAAAACGCGGCGCGATGCCGGGCTGTATCTCGGCCATCTGTTCGGCGTTCAGATGCCGGAACTCGATGCCATGGCGTTCGCGCGCCTTCCAGCCGGGAAGCGAGGCTTCGAATTCGGCCTCGCTTTCATAGACCTGAAGGTTCCCCTCCTTGCGCAGCATCGCAATCGTGTCCGTCTTTTTGAGGAACGGCTCCAGCTCTGCCTTGGAAAGGTCCATCAGCGCCGTCTGGGCGACGGTGGAATGTTCGACTTTCGATGCCGCGCAGGCCCGCCAGAACCGGAGCATCCACGGCGTAATCTTCAACGCGTAAGAAGGTGGGACGCTGAGCGGACCCAGCGGATCGAGCAGCCATTTTGGTGCTTTCCACAGGATGCCCGGCGATGCGAGCGGCAAAATATCGGTAAAGGCAAATGCGCCTGCATTACCAGCCGAAGCGCCTGCGGCCGGTCCTTCGCGGTCGATAACGGTAACCGAAAGACCGCGGCCCTGCGCCGCGATTGCCGCCGAGAGGCCGACAACGCCGGCCCCGATGACGATGACATCACTTGCAGGCATTACCGAACGCTCGCCAGGAACTTCTGCGTCTCAGGATGCTGCGGCGCGCCGAAGAGCTGATCCGGCGTGCCGATTTCCGCCATCACGCCCTGATGGAAGAAGGCCACGCGGTTCGAGACATCACGAGCGAAGGCCATTTCGTGCGTGACGCAGATCATCGTCATGCCCTCATCCGCCAGCATCTTCAGCGTATCGAGCACCTCGCCCACCAGCATCGGATCGAGCGCGGAGGTGACTTCGTCGAACAGCATGTATTCTGGCGACATGGCGAGCGCGCGGGCAATCGCCATGCGCTGCTGCTGGCCGCCGGACATGCGGTTCGGGTAGACCTTCAGCTTTTCGGCAAGGCCGACATGGGTCAACTGTTTGACTGCGATTTCCTCGGCCTTTTCTTTGGAAATCCCGAGCACCTTGCGCGGCGCCAGCATGACGTTTTCGAGCACCGTCAGATGCGGAAAGGCGTTCCACTGCTGGAAGACGATGCCGACCTTGCGGCGCAGTTTGTTGAGGTCGGTCGACTTGGCGTGGACCTCGGTGCCGTCGATGACGATCTTGCCGCTGTCGATCGGCTCAAGGCCGTTGATGCAGGTAAGCAGCGTCGACTTGCCGGAACCGGAGCCGCCGATGATGGTGACCACCTCGCCCTTGTTGACGGTGAGGTTGATCCCTTTCAGAACCTCCAGCGGGCCGAAGGATTTGCGGACGTTTTCGATCTCAATCATTGGGGGACCACCGTCTTTCGAGATACCCGCCGAAACGGGCGATGGGGAAGCTGATAAGGAAGTAGATGGCGCCGCAGATCATCAGGATGGTCAGCGGTTCCTGCAGGCGGGTGACAAGGATCTGCGAGGCGCGCAAAAGCTCGATGAGACCGAGCCACAAAACAAGCGCGGAATCCTTCATCACGCCAAGCGTGAGGCCTATCCATGCCGGCAAGGATACTCGGGTAGCAAGCGGCAGAACGATAAAGCGCATGTCCTGTGACCAGGTCATGCCGAGCGACCGGCAGGCCCGGCGGGTGTTCGACGGCACCGCTTCGATGCCGCCACGCACGATTTCCGTGCAATAGGCCGCGGTATAGAGCGACAGAACCACGCAGGAAGTCGTGAATGGTGGCCAGCCGAGCTTGGCGATCGACTGGAAGGCATTGCCGAGAACCAGCTGGATGAGCAATGGTACGGAACGGAAAATATCCAGAATGAACGTCAGCGGCAGCGACCAATAAGGTCCGACCTGGAAACGGATGATGCCGAAGATGATCCCCATGATGGTGCCTGCCGAAACGGCAACGGCGGTGACGGCAAGCGTCATGCCGGCACCCTTGGCCAGGAAGACGAGATCACTCCAGGTGAGAGCGGTTTCAAACATGGCTCACCTCTCTCAGTAGCGGAACAGACGCGCGGCCAGCAATCGGGCGGCGAGCGTGACGATCTTGGCGATCACATAATAGATGACCGCGGCAAGCGCGAAGAACTCGAAGGTACGGAACGAGCGGGCGTTCAAGGCCTGCGTGACACCGGCGAGATCGGTGTTCATGCCAACCGTAACCCCGAGCGAGGTCATGAGGATCGCCCAAACCATCTGGTTTGTGGCGGGCAGAAACGCAACGCGCAGCATCTGAGGCATGATGATGAGACGGAACGTCTGCATCGACGTCATGCCCAGCGAGCGGCCTGACCGCGTCTGCGTATCCGGAATGGCTTTCAGCGCACCGCGGAAATTCTCTGCGAGATAACCGGCATTGTTGAAGGCGATGCCGACGAGAAGGGCGGTATAGGGGCTGAGGTGAATGCCGAAATTGCCAAGGCCGAAATGCGACATGTAGATCTGGAACAAGGCCGGCGTGTTGCGCGCGACTTCTACCCAGACAGCAGCGAAAGCACCCAGAATCCGGTTGCCGGAAAGCCGAAACAGCGTCAGCACAATGGCGCATGCAAGGCCGATAACCATCGACAATATGGCGATCTGGAGCGTCACCACCGCACCGTCCAGAAGCTGCGGCAGAGCCTTCAGCGCCTGATTCCAGTGGAATGTATAGTTGAACATGAAGGTCCCGCCTCCTCAGAAACGATCAACGGCGCGATCATTTCGACCGCGCCGTTTACGAAAAGTCCTGATTAGCGATAAACGCCGTTGACGGTGAGTGAAGGCACTTCGCCGCCAACCCACTTTTTGTAGAGTTCGGCGTAACGCCCTGTGCGGACCTGCTGATTGATGAAGAGGTTCAGATAATTGATGAAGCCGTATTCATCACGGTTGGTGAAGAGCGCGACATAGTCAATGTCGTATGGCGCCTTGCCGACAACGGAAATGCCTGCGAACTTGCCGCTCTTGACGTTCGACTGAGCAACCGTCGAGGTCGAAACGGTCGCGTCGATCTGGCCCTGGCTGAGAGCAAGGAAAACGTCAGCCTGAGTCTGGTACGGGCGGAATTCGCCGACTCCCCATTCCTTGACGGTCTTTTCAAGCGCGATCGCCTCGAAGGTGCCGGCAGTCGCACCAACCGTCTTGCCCTTCATGTCCTCGAACGACTTGACGCCCGACTTGTCGTTAGCAGTCACGGCCATTTCGAAAGCGAAATAAGGCACGGTCATGCCGACCGTTTTCGCGCGTTCCAGCGTATCGGAGGTCGAGGCAACGCCGACATCAACGCGGCCGGACATCAGTGCCGGAATACGCTCGGGGAACGGGGTCTCAACGATCTCAGCGGTGACGCCGAGCGCCTTGGCGAGATCGTTGCAATAGTCAACGTCAAAACCGATCGGGTTGTTGGCGTCGTCACGCGCGCCCATGGGCGGGAAGTCAAGGACGACGGCGCAGCGCAGCGTGCCGGACGAAATAATGTCGTCGAGCTTGTCGGCCTTGGCCGGGGTGATTGCGGAAGTGGCGGCCAACAGGCCGGCGAAAATGGCCGATTTTTTCATTTTTGATTTGCTCCCAGAATTGGTCTGCCCTTGAAGGCCAGGCCACTATTTCCCCACCCAAGCGAGAAATCAATATAAAAATACAAGGAGTATACAAAAAGAATTTTTGCACGTGCGAAATTGGAGGAGGCACCCGTTAGACTGGGTAGGAAAACCGCTTTGGAATCAATTGGGCAGGAGGGACAGCTCGACGCTGCCTCAAAGTGATGCTTTGCGCCTGCACTCACCCGATGCGCATTTGAATCTTTCGCGCCGATCAGCAGGTAGGGATTTGTTTGACTGGTCTAGATCTGCGAAAGCATTGGTAAATGGCTCGATTTTCGCCTCCTTATGCCTAAAGGAGCCGCGCGCTCTCGGAAGGATGAATAAAATGAACCGTTGCATTACGTCGCCCTTTGTATACTTTATGTATTCAAATTGTGCGATCCTGTTGGAGGACTATGATGAGCGACACGACCACCTTGACCGTTGAGGCACTCTTTCAGCGGGTCGAGTCGATTTTCCTGAGGGCCGGTCTCAATGATGTGCAGTCCGCTGCATTGGCGCGCGTCATCACAGCAGGTGAGCGAGATGCCTGCAAATCTCATGGAGTTTACCGTATCGAGGGCGCGTTGCGGACCGTTAAGTCCGGCAAGGTCAAGCCGGATGCAATACCGCAAGTCGCGGAGGACGATGGAACGGCAATTGTTAAGGTCAGTGCCAATGGCGGCTTCGCCAACCCCGCTTTCGAGCTTGGCCTGCCGGTTCTGGTGGAGCGCACGAAACGCCTCGGCGTCGCAGCGCTTGTCATCAATGACTGCACGCACTTTTCGGCACTCTGGCCCGAAGTTGAAGGGCTGACAGAAAACGGGCTCGCCGGGCTGGTGATGTGCCCGAGCTACGCCACCGTCGCACCCACGGGCGGTAGCAAACCCTTGCTCGGTACAAATCCCTTCGCTTTCGGCTGGCCGCGCAAGAACACCTCACCTTACGTCTTCGATTTCGCGACGTCGGTCGCTGCCCGTGGCGAGATTGAACTACACCGCCGCGCCGGTAAGGCCCTGCCAGAGGGTTGGGCCGTGGACTCCAATGGAAATCCCACCACAGATCCTGAAGCAGCACTTGCCGGCGCCATGCTTCCTTTTGGCGGCCACAAGGGATCAGCCATCGGCACCATGATAGAACTTCTCGCTGGCATCATGATCGGTGACCTGACAAGCCCAGAAGTGCTTGATTATCTTGGCACGACCACACTTGCGCCCTTCCATGGCGAGTTGATCGTCGCCTTCTCGCCGGAAGCCTTCGCCAAGGGCCGCCCCGGTGACCCATTCCAGCGCGCGGAAGTGCTGTTCGAAGCGATCGTCGGCCAGGGTGCCCGCTTGCCCTCC
>NZ_JBQYSN010000039.1:0-39814 GCF_052686535.1 Agrobacterium sp. DKPNP3
CGCCGTGCTGGCCTGCTTTTTGGCGGCCTCAGCTTCCTTGTTCGCTGCGACCTTCACCGCGGCCTCAGACACGCCCATGGCGGCGAGCGCCATTGCAACGCCCTTGGCCTCAATGTCAGCGACACGACGGCCCCAGCCCTTGCCGAACTGCTTCCAGATCGCGAGAGACTGCATGAAGGAAAGGCGAGCGCGGCAGATGCGCTTGACCGTCTCGGAATGATCATTGCTGCCCGCCGCAGCCTTCAGCCATTTGATGCCGCGCGAGACGCCGGAATTTACCGCAGCGTCATACACGGCCAGATCGACGCCAGGGAACAGGTGAAACTCGACAGCAGTCGGATTCCAATACTGCTCGCGGTAGATGATGAGCGCTTCCGAAATCGAAATGTTGCGGACTGGCTTTTCCTTAAGACCGCGCTTCTTCAGCCATGCATGGTAGACAGCCTCGGTAACGCCGTACATGGTCTTGCCGCCGGGGTCAGCCTTGTGGTTGCTGCACCCGCCTTCCCATTTGGCTGTGATGTTGTGGTATATGGTGAAACGGTCGGACATCCGGCATCCCTCGATTTGATGCCGGGATAATCCGCTTTAGGCTCACCAACCGCAAAGCACTGAGAGAAGCATCATAATATTAGACAATGAGCCTATGATCCCACGTTACACCCTCTCGAACAGCGCGCGCCGGAGAGCCGACTGCCAAGCAGTTGTCTGGCACCTTACCTGTCAAAACTGACCCCGCCCCCAGAATGGAGCCGGACCCAATAGACGCCCCCTTCAGTATGTGGCAAGACTTCGCCACCCATACCCGATCTCCAAGAGTAATATCTTTCGCAGGGTTGATCCTCCTTCCCGTCACGATGTCTACGATCGAGTGCATATCACTTGATGAGATGAAATTTTCTTGCCCAAACAAGCAGCCGACACCGATCAAGATTGTGCTCTTTTCATGAGCATTCACCTGGCAGGTAGAGTTAAAGGAGCTATGACTGCCGACGCGAATTTGTGCGCCTTTATCAGCGAAAAACTCAGCCGCCCCCAGCGCACAATCATCTCCAATTTCAATGACACTTTCCTCACCAAAGACAATTTTAGCGGATCGAGCTTTGAAATGATCTCCGACGCGGAGTGTGTTGTTGTCTCCTAAGAAGCGGACGAACAAGTTTTGATCCTGAGGAAAGTCATCTTTGAATTCGATGACATTTCCCCTGCCGCGGTCATCAATATCTATAGGCATTTCCCCCACCCATTAAGTTTGCGTACCGTCCCCCATGATGGACCACGCCTGATTTACCACAAGAGGCCCCCAGAAATTTCCAATCCTCTCCCTGATCTTCGCAAACTGTTCTGCGGTGAGATCATGGTCGGCGCGAGAAACGGCTCGGGCCAATTCACCTAATTCAAACCGCTGAGCGCCCGTCAACCCCTGGTCGCGTTCAGTCGTGTTCAAAACTGCGTTTAAACACACGTCTCTCATTGTCATTGTGCGAACAACTTGAGGAGTAATGACCCTGCCGTTCGGGTCACGCTCTTCCTTTTGAACCAAAAAAGGAACAGGGTTTCCGTCAAAATCAAGAATTTCGGCCGCAATATCAATTTTGATTTGTGTTCTCCAGGTCTATCAATCTGATTTTCGCCAGAATGGCTGGTAGCCTTCGATCCATGTGCCATCTATCTTCAGTCGAGATGCAATCCAGCGTGTCGGGTTATTCACCGTCGAAGTACCCGGAAGATTACTCCCAAGTGTCGCCGTCCTCGTTCCAACGTTGAAGCCAACGCCGCTAATTTCAACCGCCTCCGCCAACCGAATAGCGCCAGTTCCTAGCAATTCCGCCTTGACTTCACTCCCAGATTGATACGCCAAACCGGAACCGTCGAAGAAAAGCTTATTGACGTTCCCAGCATCAAAGAGAATTGGCTGGCCCGCTTTCATCCGGATAGCGCCTATCAATATTGTGGAGTCTGCAAAATCCAATCCGATTTCTGCACGCGCATTTAGTGACATGGCGCTCATGAACTTCACATTGGCATCTTGGTTAGCCGCAGCGGTGTGGTCCACCAGAACTACAACTGCCCTTGAATCCATCCAAGTCAATGTGACGAAAGCTGCGTGAAGGAAACCGCGCCATCCGTGGCCGTGAAGGCGTTGACTGCCGATGACATACTCGCAGGCATCAAAGATCAGCGGTTTGGCTATGTCGTGCAAGACGGCAAACTGACGGTAGGAACTGATCGGCGTATTGGCATAGATTTGGATGTACTTGCTGCGTTCTTGTCTCGCGCTGCCCTCTCCGCACAGGTGCAGGACGTGGCGAGGTGGCAGGACATCAGCACCGCGCCGAAGGTCAAAGAAAACTATTTCTTCTGCCGGTTAGCTTGGGGGCCTGAAAACGACCGAAGTACCGGCGACGAGTTCAGGTGGAACGGTCGGTGGTTCGCAGTCGGTACATTTTACAAAGGCAAACGCTTTGACGAATGCCAGTATGAAATGCGCCAGATAGAAGTTCAACCTTCACACTGGATGCCTCTCGCCGCGGCACCCGCAAAGCAGGAGGGCTGACGTGACGGCCAAAAACGACACCCTATTTCTCACCGAGTCCGAGATCGCAAAGCGGATCGGCCTCAACACCGACCAGTTCAAGACCGCGCTGCCGGCGTTGCAGCGGGCAGGTTTCCCCCAGCCCGACCCGCACTTTGCAGAGCGCCGTTACTGGCCGGCAATTCAGGCTTTTCTTGATCGACGTGCCGGACTCGCGTCAGGATCGGACAGCGCCATCACGGCGCGTGATGAGGTAGAACCATGAAAACGATAACCAGCCTGAAGAGCAAGCCACGAAAGGACGGAACGACCGCCTATTATTGGGTGGCATCGGCCGTCTCGAAAAAGGCGGGCGATTTCCCGCTGAAAACCGTGCGCGTGCATGGATCGATGGAAGAGATCGAGGCGAAGTGCCGCGAACTGACATCCGAGCTGAAGCAGTGGCTTGCCGAGAAAGGCATCAGCGCGCCGGTTCAGTACGATCGCACACTCCGCTCGTTGATCCGCATGTACCGGACAAACAAGGCATCCGGCTATTTCGACATCAGTCCGAAGACACGCGAGATGTACGACTATGCGCTCGATGTCCTGAACGAGGCGTGCGGCATGCGTCGGCTCGACAAGGTGACTGGCCTCGATATCAAGCAGTGGTTCGCCTACCTGGGCTCCCCGGCAGAGGACACCGAGAAGCAGGCAAAGGCGCGTGCCGAGGCAAAGGCAAACGGGGTCATCCTTCCGCCTAACCCGGAGCGCCTACGACGTGCCTACCAGTGCATGCAGGTGTTGCGCATCGTCATAGGATTCGGCGTCGTTTCGGACATCAGCGATTGCTACCGGCTCAAGAATGTTCTGGAAGAATTGCGCTTCCCGGTCCCGAAGGCCCGAACCGAAACGATCACGTTCGAGCAGGTGCAGGCGATCTGCAATCTGGCCATTGCCAAGGGCATGCACTCAATGGCGCTGGCACAGGCGCTGCAGTTCGAGCTGACACTGCGACAGGTCGATGTCATCGGGATATGGGAGAAGAATGCAGACCAGACCGGCGGCGGCATCCTTGACCGTGGCCAGCGCTGGCGCGACGGCCTCACCTGGGCGAACCTCGATCAGAATGGCATCCTGCGGAAGCAGACGACGAAGGTTGATGATGTCACGGCGGAGCATGACACGAAGGAATATCCGTTCCTGCAGTACATGCTCGATCTATTCCCGGCGTCGAGCCGGATCGGGCCAATGATCAAATGCGAGGCCACCGGCCTGCCCTACCGCCGTCGTCACTTCGCTGATGTCTGGCGCGCTCTGGCAACTGAGGCAGGTATTCCTAAGTCGGTATGGAACCGCGATAGCCGTGCCGGTGGCGTAACGGAAGGCTCTGACGCGGGTGCCGATCTCGAACATCTGCGCCATCACGCCAACCACAAAAACGCGCAGACCAGGCAGCGGTATAACCGCACCACGTTGGAGAAGACACGCCAAGTCGCAAAGTTGCGCGTAGCATCGCGCAACGACAAGAACGGGGCGTAAACAGACCTGAGGAACGCGTGTCAGAACGCGAAGAACGTCTTGAGAGAAAAACGACGTTTAAGTGATTGATTTTACTGGTGCCCCCGGCAGGGTTCGAACCCGCGACCCCCTGATTACAAATCAGGTGCTCTACCAACTGAGCTACAAGGGCAAGCCAGTGCCTTGCCAACTATCAGATTCTGACCTGGTGTAAAGCGAAAATTGTGTCCGGGCAGCCAGACGCGCTCTTTTCCACACCCGGCCCTACGCCTTTCCGCGGCGTGATCGCTATTGGATCAAAGACGACAAAATAAGCGAAGTGTTTACGCAGCGTTGCTAAAATGGCCATGCACCATAACCATTCCAGCGAGAATACGCATCCGATGCGCGCGAGCATACAGAAAATCCAACTGACCGGCACTATCGTCATCGCCGTCAGCGCCATATTGCTGGCGACCCTTGCCGCGCTGCCGAGCGTTTCCAACTACCTGCGTTACAGGACAAACGCCCAGCAACTTGTCCGCTTTGAAACCGCGCTTCAATCGGCCTGGCTGGTCTCGGCCGAGCGTGGCCCCGCCAACAATCTGATGGCGGCGTCTTCAGTGGATGCCAAGCTGATCGACGCTCTTGCCGCTGCGCGCAAGGCTACGGACGACAAGCTTTCCCAAGTCGAGACGTCCTTCGCCGAAGAAATCAAGATGCAACCCGGCTTTGCAAAATCGCTGCTCGAAACCCGCCAGAGGCTTGCTGAATCGCGCCGGCTCGTGGACGAAGTCGCGGCTCTTTCCCCTCAGGCACGCAGCTATAGCGCCATGGCGAACGCCATCCAGTCGATGTTCAAGGCCGCCGATAGTGTGAACCTGCTGCGCGGCAGGGCCGCCCGCGCCATCATAACCAAAACGCCTGACGTAGCGATCGACGTTGCCATGACGGGCACGGCCGGTGTGATGCGTGACAGGATCGGCCGCCTCGGCTCCTATGTCGTCATGAGCATGCAGGCTAACCGGCAGGACACGCTCAGCTATCGCGCAAAATTCGATACGGAGATGCAAAGCCTGCTGTTGATAAAGTCCTCGCTGTGGAACTACACGGCTGCCTATCTGTCGACCCCGCGTCTGGATGCCGCATTCCGTGAATTCGAGTCCTACTATTTCGGTCAGGCGCTTCGCTACGCACAGAACACGATTGCCATCGTGATGCCCTCTGCCCGTCCGAGCGTGCGGGAATTCTCCGAAAGCTATATTCAGGGCATGCGCTCCTCGGACAAGCTGCGCGACCTCATCCTCTCCGAGACACGGGCGAGGATCGAAAACAACAAGGAAAGAGCGCTGGTCTACGGCGCATCGTCTCTGCTTCTTGCCCTCATTGCAGTTCTGGTCCTACTTCGCCTGACCTGGGTCTACAGAACGGCGCTCTTCCAGCCGATGCAGTCCGTGCGTGCGCAGATAGCGGCGATAGCCGCCGGCGACCTTTCGGAAGTCGACCATAAGGACGGTGTCGCGCCGGAGGTCAAAAAAATGTTCCAGGAGCTTGATTTCCTGCGTGAACAGCTCCGCCAGAAAGTTGAAATGGAGGATCAGCAACGTGCGCTGGCCGAGCAGCTGCGTGCCCTTTCCGAAACCGATGCCCTCACCGGTGTCTTCAATCGACGCGCGCTGGAAAAATCGGTCCGCTCCATCCTGAGCAGCGGCGAGCAATGTCCGGCGCTCGGCGTAATGATCGTCGATATCGACCACTTCAAATCCATCAACGACCGCTACGGCCACGCCATGGGCGACCTCGCGCTGCAGAAGACCGCGAGCCTTCTGAAAAGCGCGTTGCGCAACGGCGACATTCTGGCGCGATATGGCGGTGAGGAATTTGTCGTCGTGTTGCAGGATGTCAGCCACGCCATGGCCACCGCCACCGCCGATCGGCTTCGCCGCATGATCGAAGCTCAGATCATCGATGAACAGAGCGGTCTATCGCTGACTGCAAGTTTTGGTGTTGTCTGGCAGGAAGCACGCGCCATTGGCAATTGGGATGAATTGATCGCCATAGCCGACGACAGGCTCTATGAGGCCAAGCGCGCCGGCAGAAACCGCGTCTGGGCGACCTATTTCCCAAAGGTCGCAAACGGCTAAGCGATAATGCAGGCCCGATGGAATATCCGCTAGACCAGATCCAGCGTCATGACCACAGGGCAATGATCTGAAGCCTTCGGACGATCCCAGCCGGTGCGCGGATAGCGCTCCACCTCCTGGCCCGGCGGAAAGACCGTGCGGAAGGGCTGGCCGTTTCGAATGATTTCAGGAACATGGGTGGCATTCGTTTCCGCCAGACGCGGCGAAAGCCAGATATAATCAAGCTGGCAAAGATGCTGCTCCTGCGGCCCGCGCGAATGGTAGAGCGTCCAGCGATCCATGACGTCGCGGCGCGTCATCGGATTGACGACGAAACCATCGGCCGTGAAGATATCGAGAGCGCTCAGCTCTTCCCGGATCGGCGTGAAACTGTAACCGTTGCGCCTGTCGCCGGAAATCGCAACGCGCTCCTGATAGTCGTTCATATCGCCGCAGATCGCGAAATTCTTGTTATGCGTGTTACCCACGCCCCAGCGATTTTCGATGATGCGGCGAACAGCGCGGGCTTCCGCCTCGCGAACAGGCATGGTGCCAAGCCTAGCATCCACCGCGTCCCGTGAGTTGGTCATGGATTTAAGATGGGTGACATAGAGCGTCAGCGGCTTTCCGCCGATCCGCAGGTCGATTTCCAGACAGTCCCGTTTGAAAATCTTGTCGTCGATCTGGTTTGTCGTCGCCAGCTCGGGACTGAAGAGATCGAGATTGCGATAGGTGAGCGCCGCATGGCTCTTGATGTCGACCACTTCGATCTTGTCGCCGTCTCGCGTCTCCTCACGCATCACGACGGCGACATCGATGCCGCGGCTGTCATTGCCCTCAACCAGATATTTCTGCATGTAGCCGTTGCCGACCATGCGGTAGAGATAACCATATTCGAAGGCCTGCAACGCCGCCATGTTGTCGACCTCCTGCAGGCAGAGAATATCGGCATCCGCATCCGCGATGGCGAGCGCCGAAAGCTGGCGCGTATCGTCGGTGGATGACACCATCCGCGCGCTTTCGAGCGCCTGATAGGTGGCCTCATCGCGGATATCGAAAAGCTGCATCGCCCTGTCGCGCCGCGTCTGGTTGCGAAAGCCGGTGAAATCGAAACGGGTGAGAAGGTTTTCGATATTGAAGGTGGCAAGCCGAAGCGACATGAATCAATCCCATTGCTACGGCCGCAGCTTAGCTGGTGTCGTTCCGCCTTTCCAGCGTTCGGGACACGTGCGCTCTAAAGCCGCCACCCGCTGCGAATGGCAACCGGAAACTTGTCACCCACGGTCACCGTCTCGCGCGAATAGGCCCTCAGTACCTGCCCATCCGGCAGATCGAGACGCAGAGCATATCGTTCGCCCTCATAAAGAACCGACGTCACCGTGCAGCCAATGCCTTCCGCATCCCGCAACACATCCTGCGGCCGCACGAGAACATCCGCCTGAGGCAATTGCGTGACCCCTTCCATCGCCGCCCGAAGCACCGCCCAATCAAGATCGCGCTCGCCCCCTTCCGGCACCGACAGGTTGAGGATCGCCCCCTGCCCCACCAGCGAACCGACCAGCCTGCCCTCCGGTCGCGCATAAAGCTCCGCCGGCGCGGCGACCTGCAGCAGCCTGCCCTGCGACATGACGGCGACATCGGTCGCCAGCGCCATGGCCTCGGCCTGGTCATGGGTGACATAGATCATCGTTGCGCCGGAACGGACGTGGAAATCACGAAACGTCTCCTCCATCTCCTGGCGCAGGTGCCGGTCGAGATTGGCGAGCGGCTCGTCGAGCAGCACCACGTCAGGTTCGGTCACGAGGCAGCGGGCGAGCGCCACGCGTTGCCGCTGGCCGCCGGACAATTCGGCGGGGCGGCGATCCGCGAAGCTTTCGAGACGGACAGCGGCGAGCGCCTCACGCACTTTCTGGCGGTACTTTTCCCCCGAAATGCCGCGCACCTTGAGAGGATATCCGGCATTGTCGGCAACCGACATATGCGGCCACAGGGCATAGGACTGGAACACCATCGCCATGTTACGCCGCTCGGGGGGCACCATGCTGCCGGCATCGGCCAGCACACGCTCGCCGAGAAGAATGGAACCATCGGTCGGCTGTTCAAAACCGGCGATCATGCGCAGCACCGTCGTTTTGCCGCAGCCGGAAGGCCCAAGCAAAGCGAGAAAACCACCTTCGCGAACCGTTAGCGATACATCGTCCACGGCGGGCTTCGCTCCCGCACCAAAACTTTTAGAGAGGCGGTTGAGGATCAGTTTCGCCACGGAACGACTCCTTTTGGCAGATAGCGCCCCAGAATTTCGAGCAACAGCATAAGGACAATGACCATGATGACGACGAGCACCGAAAGTGCTGAGGCGAGATCGAAGCTGCCGCTGTCATCGAGATTGTAGATGAGCACGCCAAGCGTCTGCGTACCGGCGGACCAGAGGAGCGCCGACACCGTCAGCTCGTTGCAGGCGATCAGGAAGACGAGAATGACGGAAGCACCGGCCGCAGGACCGACCAGCGGCAAGATGATATCCCGGAGCCGCCGCCAGAAACCGGCGCCGGAGAGCCTTGCGGCCTCTTCCAGCGATGGATCGAATTGCAGGAAGGCGCTGACCATGGGCTTGAGGCTGACGGCGAAGAAGGAGGAGAAGTAAGCGAGCAGGATGATCCAGATCGTGCCGTAAAGCGTGAAGCCCAGCAGCGGGATGGGGGCTGCGAATAGCAGCACGAAGGAAACGGAAATCACCACGCCCGGCAGGGCATAGGGGATATCCACCAGCGCCGAGAGCAGGAACATGAAACGGCTCTTGCCGCGCACCAGAAAATAAGCCGTCAGCACAGTTACAGCCAATAGGCCCAATGACGTGACTGTCGCCAGAAACAGCGAATTGCGGAAGGCCGTGCGGGTGACGCTCTGCCGATACAGTAGCTCCTCATAGGCATGCAGCGTTGCGGTCTTGAGGCTGAGCGGCACGCCATAGGCTGGGGCCAGCGAGCTCGCCACCAGCGCCGTCAACGGCGCGACCAGCATGAAGAACAGCGCAAGCCACAGGACAAGCTCTGCCGGCACACGCCACCGCGCCAGCCCGAAAGTCGCCGCCTTGCCGGAAAGGCCGATGATGCGATAGTCCCTGCCCTTCATCGCCCGTTCCTGCAACGCAAGCCCGGCCACAGAAATGAGAGCGATCATGGTCGAGAGAATCGCGATATCGCCGAATGTGCTGGTGCCGAAACTGGCAAAACGGCTGTAGATCAGTGTCGGCAGAGTGAAGATCGAGGCGGGGATGCCGAGGATCGCCGGAATGCCGAAATTGCCGACATTGGAGACGAAGGAGATTGCCGCACCGGCGATCAATCCCGGCGTCGACAGCGGCAGAATAATATCGAACAGCACGCGGCGCGGCGAGGCACCGGAAAGCTTGGCAGCCTCGATGCCGTCCTGCGGCAAGGCGAGCAGTCCGGCGCGCAGCGACAGATAAACGAGCGGCGCATGCTGCACGCCGAGCAACAACGCGATGCCGGCCATGGAATAAAGCGGCTGCGGCGAGCCCATCGCCGGCGCAAGGCCGATCGCCTTCAACAGCGTGCTCGACGGGCCGGTCATGCCGATCCACGACAGCGCCGTCACCTGCGGCGGGATCATCATCGGCAGCATGAACAGGAAGCTCAAAATCGACTTCCCGCGGATGTCACACAGCGTCAGCGAAAGCGCGAATGAGCCGCCAATCGCCAGCGAAATCAGCATGCCGAAGAACGAGGTGGAGAGCGTATTCAGCGCCGCATCCCAAAGGGCCGGATCGGCGAGAAGCCGCCATATGTCACCATTCAGTGACGAGATGATGCCGGTATAGGCGAGCCGGCCGAGCGGCAGGGCGCTCAGCGCAAAAACGACACTCACCACAAAGGGAAACAGCCAGCGCGGCTGGCTGCTTCCATAAGCCTTGGAACGGGTCATTCCGAACTATCAGCCCTTGGAGCCGAAGATATCGGAGAAGGTCTTCAGATCCTGTTCGGAGTTCTTCAGTGCATCGGCAGCGCCGAGCGGCAGAACCTTGATCTTGTCGCGGGCCGGGAAACCTTCCGGCATGCCGGCGTCGGCACGCGCGGGGATGTAACCGAGCTTGACGAAGCCCTGCTGGCCCTTTTCCGAAAGCACGTAATCGACAAACTTCTTGGCCGCTTCTTCATGCTTGGTGCCCTTGATGATCGCGACCGGCTCGGTGACGGCCGACACGCCCTCTTCCGGGAAAACGAATTCGACCGGTGCGCCCTTGGCCTTTTCGCGGATCGGCATGTAATCGACGACCACGCCGTAAGCCTTTTCGCCCGAAGCGACGGACTTCAAAACCGCACCGTTGCCGCCGCCGGAGATGGCTTCGTTGGCCTTCAGCTGCTTGTAGTAGTCCCAGCCGAGGCCGTTTGCGGCGGCAAGCGTCTGCGCGTGGATCAGTGCGGCACCCGAGGTGAGCGGGCTCGGCATAGTGACCAGACCCTTGGCTTCCGCCTTGGCCAGATCCTTCCAACTCGTAGGCTTCATCGCGGCAGCCTTGTTGTACATGATGCCGGTCGTGATGAGCTTGGTAGAGTAATAATAGCCGTCCGCATCATAAAGCGAGGCATCGATATTCTTGGCTTCGGCAGACTTGTGGGCAAGAAGCTGGCCGGCCTGCTTCATGCGCTCCAGCGTCACGGTATCGGCGATCAGAAGGACGTCGGCAACGGGATTGCCGGCATTGATCTCGGCCATCAGCTTGGCCATGATCTTCGGCGTTCCGTCACGCACCCATTCGACGTCGAGACCCGGATTGACTGCCTTGAACCCATCAACAGTCGCCTGCGCGTCCTCGTTCGGCTGGCTGGTATAAAGTACCAGATCGGCGGCATTGGCCGCGGTGGCGATGAAGCCGAGCGATACGATGGCGGTGAAAGCGGAGAGCAGCGTTTTCATGGATCCAGTCCCTGTTGTTTCATGGGACCGCTTAAACATGATTGCATAACATGTATGTGACAGGCAGGATTTTGATACCGTTATCTTCAATCGGCAAGGGTTGAGACCGCGGCCACCCCCCTCTGCCCTGCCGGGCATCCCCCCTCAAGGGGGAGATCAGCAAGAAGCCTTGTCCGCACTTCATTATCAAGCGTCGAGATAGGCGGGGGCCTACCCGCAAATCGATCTCCCCCCTTGAGGGGGAGATGTCTGGCAGGACAGAGGGGGGTGAAGCCGCACCCTCCGTCGCTACCAATAAGTTACACACCCCCTCAAGTCGCCGGGACCACCTCAGCCGTTTCTGCCTGAGCCATCGCGATCAACCGTCCAAGGCGCTTCATGCCTTCCTCGATCATCGCCTCGTTGGCGCAGGAGAAGCTGATGCGCAGCGTGTTTGTCCCCGAACCATCCGCAAAGAAAGCCCGGCCGGGAACAAAAGCGACCTTTTCCGTGGCGATGGATTTGGCGAGCAGTGCTGCACCATCCATGCCTTCCGGCAACGTCACCCAGATGAACATCCCCCCTTCCGGCTTCGTCCAGCTGGTCGTCTTCGGCATGTACTTTTCCAGCGCCGCCAGCATCGCATCGCGACGCGCGCTGTAGGCTGCCTTGATCTTGGCCACCTGCTTGTCAAAACCGCGTGACGCGACGCGTTCGATGGCGATCTGGTTGATCGTCGAGGAATGCAGGTCGGCGGCCTGCTTCATCAGCACCAGCTTGCGGATAACAGGCGCGGAAGCAACGATGTAACCCACGCGAAGGCCGGGGGCGAGCGTCTTCGAAAAGCTGCCGCAGTAGATGGTGCGGGTGTTCTCGATGCCGCCCGAACGGGCAATGTCGAGCGCCATGATGGGCGGAACCGCTTCGCCGTCGTAACGCAGCGACTGATAGGCAGCGTCTTCGATGACGGCGATGTCAAGCTCGTCGGCCAGCGCCAGAACCTTTTCGCGGCCGGCAAGATCGACGGTTTCGCCGGTCGGATTGGAGAAATCGGCCGAGAGATAGGCGAATTTCACCGCGCCGCCAAGCTTGGCGGCCGTCTCACGATAGGTCTCGGGCGTGCGGTTGCCGCCGGGATTGAGTTGATCGTAATTCGGCTCGTAGGCGTTGAAGGCGGAAAGCGCGCCGAGATAGGTCGGCCAGGTCACCAGCGCCGTATCCTTCGGCGACAGGAACAGCTTGCCGAGATAATCGAGCCCCTGCTGCGAACCGGAAACGATGAAGACGTTGTCGGCCGTGCATTCGATGCCGATCTTGTCCATTTCGCCCGCCAGCCATTCGCGCAGCGGCTTGTAACCCTCGCTCACGGAATATTGCAGTGCGGCGTTGACTTGCGCGCCGGAAAAAATCTCCGAGTAAGCCTGCTGGAACTCCTCTGCGGGGAAAAGAGCCGGGTCCGGAATGCCACCGGCAAAGGAAATGATGTCAGGCTGTTCGAGCAGCTTCAACAGCTCGCGAATTTCAGACGCTTTCATGCGCGAAGAGCGCGTGGCGAAAATTTGTTCCCAATTGAGCATGGGTACGTTTCCTCTTGTGTCGTTTTTGTGCGTGCATCTTTACAGAAATGTCGATACGTCAGCAATACTGACTTATCAGTTTTTCGAATTATTTCTGCCTCCCTGCACATTCCGCTCAACTGGGCTCAATCGAGGCCGATTTCGCGGACAAAGCCAGATACACCCTCTGGGAAGGCTTAACAATCTTCCGTTTGCGATTGACGCCGCGCGCTTTTCCGGCTGGATTGCGCGCCGGTGCCGCGGACGGCATGAGGATGATGGGAGTTAGAAGACATGTTGAAAAATATTGACCCGGCGCTAAACGCCGACGTTCTGCACGCGCTGCGCGCCATGGGTCACGGTGATACGCTGGTGATCTCCGACACCAACTTCCCCTCCGACTCGGTGGCTCGCCACACAGCGGTCGGGAAAGTGCTGCATATCGACAACGTCTCGGCCGCCCGCGCCATGAAAGCAATCCTGTCCGTGCTGCCGCTCGACACCCCGCTGCAGCCCTCGGTCGGCCGCATGGAAGTGATGGGTGCGCCCGATCAGCTGGAACCGGTGCAGGCCGAAGTGCAGAAGGAAATCGACGCGGCCGAGGGAAAATCAGCCCCCATGTATGGCATCGAACGCTTCGCCTTTTACGAAAAAGCCAAGCAGGCCTATTGCGTCATCACGACGGGTGAAACCCGGTTTTATGGCTGCTTTCTGCTGACCAAGGGCGTCATTCCGCCGAAGTGAGAGACCGACGCTGGTGAAAACGGCGCATACGAGTTCGGGTGCGCTGTCGTCAACCACTCGCGCCTGACAAACGAAAAGGGCCGGAGCTTTCGCCCCGGCCGCAATATTTTCCACCAAGCGATGAAGCTTAGTTGACGGCCTTGTCGACCAGCTTGTTCTTGCCGATCCAGGGCATCATGCCGCGCAGCTTGGCGCCGACTTCTTCGATCTGGTGAACGTCGTTCATGCGCCGGATGCCCTTGAAACGGGCAGCACCCGAGCGGTATTCCTGCATCCAGTCCGAGGTGAACTTGCCGGTCTGGATGTCGTGCAGAACGCGCTTCATTTCAGCCTTGGTTTCCGCGGTGATGATGCGCGGACCGGTAACGTATTCGCCCCACTCGGCCGTATTGGAGATCGAGTAGTTCATGTTGGCGATGCCGCCTTCATAGATCAGGTCGACGATCAGCTTCACTTCGTGCAGGCACTCGAAATAGGCCATCTCAGGCGCGTAACCGGCTTCTACCAGGGTTTCGAAACCGGCGCGGATAAGTTCGACGAGACCGCCGCACAGAACGACCTGTTCGCCGAAGAGGTCGGTTTCGCACTCTTCCTTGAAGTTCGTTTCGATGATGCCCGAACGGCCACCGCCAACGCCGCAGGCGTAGGAGAGCGCGAGTTCGAGGGCGTTGCCGGAAGCGTTCTGGTGAACGGCAACGAGGCAGGGAACGCCGCCGCCCTTCTGGTATTCGCCGCGAACCGTGTGGCCGGGGCCCTTCGGTGCGATCATGACGACGTCAAGCGATGCCTTCGGCTCGATGAGGCCGAAGTGAACGTTGAGGCCGTGGGCGAATGCAATCGCGGCACCATCACGGATGTTGCCGGCGATGTCGGCCTTGTAGATGTCGGCCTGCAGCTCGTCCGGCGTCGCCATCATGATGAGGTCGCCCCACTTGGCGGCTTCGGCAACGGTCATGACCTTGAAGCCGTCGGCTTCAGCCTTCTTGATGGTCGGCGAACCGGCCTTGAGCGCGATAACGACATTCTTCGCGCCGGAATCCTTCAGGTTCAGCGCATGGGCGCGGCCCTGCGAACCGTAACCGACGATAACGACATTCTTCGCCTTGATGAGATTGAGATCCGCATCACGATCATAATAAACGCGCATTTGATGGTCCTTCCCTAATGCTTGTCTCTCAGTTGTCTGGACCGGAATCTCAAGCGACCTTGCCGCCCAGTTCCGAATGTACCTTTTCCGTCCCGTAGAGCGTCAGAAAGGCAATGACAGCCTTCTTTGCCCGGGCGGAAAAATCCTTTTCCGGCGCCTCGCCCAGCAGCATGCGCACATGCAGATCCGAAACGATAAGGCCGTAAAAACTGCGATATGCCTCTTCGGCATCATCGAAACGCAAGTAGCCGGAACGGCGACCTGCCTCGATTAGTCCCCGCGCGCGCCGGTCGATCTGTCGACGACCGCGCTCCAGGAGCAGATCACCGAGCTTCGAACCGTCCCGGCTGGCCTGGCCGATGGCAAGGCGGTTCAGCGCCAGCGACACGTCGCCCGCCAGAACATCCAGCAGATCATGTGCAAAAACCTCGAGGTGATCGGCAAGCTGCGGCGCGGAAACACGATCCCCCGCCTTCTCGAAGGTTCGGACTTTGCTCTGCTGAAAAGTGATCATCGCAGCAAGCAGGCCGTCACGATCACCGAACCACTTGTAGAGGCTTTCCTTGGAACAGTTGGCGGCGCGCGCCAGGCCCGACGTGGTGAGCGCTTTTTCTCCGCCCTCGACCAATAGACGCAACGCCTGGTCCAGAACGGCGTTCTGGCGCGGCGAAAATTCCTGCGCTGTGATCGGGTCGGAAGCCAAGTCTTTCCACTCCAGAGGTTCGATTGATGTACCGTACGGTACGGTTCGAGCGCCATTTAAGCGGAGGCGGCGTTGGGGTCAAGCGGATTCTTCGGGGACGGAGAAGAATTGGTGCGGTGCAGCGTGGGATGACCTGCTTCCGGCGTGATCGTCACTCACAGTGGATCGTGGGCGCCTGAGGCTTTACCCCTCTCTACCCTGCCGGGCGCCTATATCGGCGCCGCACCCTACCCTGCAGCAAGCTCGCGAGAGACATCCACGTCTCGCGACGGCGCCATACCATAGAAGCGGCTGTATTCACGGCTGAATTGCGAGGGGCTCTGGTAGCCGACGCGGTGGCCGGCAGTACCGACATCCAGCCGCTCCAGCAGCATCAGCCGACGCGCCTCATGCAGACGAAGCTGCTTCTGATATTGCACGGGCGTCATGGCCGTAATCGTCTTGAAGTGATGGTGGAATGAAGACACGCTCATGCCGATCTGTTCGGCCAGTTCCTCCACCCGCAACTGGCGGGCAAAGTTTTCGCGCAGCCAGGCGATGGCGCGGGCGATGCGGTTGCCCGGGCTTCCCGCCGCGATGATGTTCATCAACTGGCCACCTGCCGGCCCTGTAAGAATGCGGTAGAGAATCTCCTGCTCGATCAGCGGCGCCATCGCGGCAATCTCGGTGGGACGATCGAGCAAACGCAACAGCCGGACGGCTGCGTCGAGAAGCTCCGGCGTGGCGGCGTTCACGACGATGCCACGTTGCGCATTAACCGGCTCGGAGGGTGGATCGATCGGCACGCGACGCATGAGATCGAGCAGTTTTTCACCATCGATTGCAAGGGAGATGCAAAAGTGCGGCACTTCCTGGCTCGCCTCCACCACGCGCCAGGCGACAGGCAGGTCGAGGGAGGTCAGCAGATAGTCGCCCGCCCCGTAATTGATGGTGTCCGTCCCCAGCTGAACGCACTTAGCGCCCTGAATAACCATCGCAAAACAGGGACGATAGCTCCCGTGGCAGGGTGCGCTGGGGGTGGTGCGCCGACTGATCCCGAGAGAATCGATGGCAGTCCTCACCTCGCCATCGGCTGTGGCGTGCCGCGCGGCGATCGAGGTAATCTCCTGATAGAGATTGAACGGCAGGGACATGAGGGATACCCTTCAAGTGAGGAGAAAGCCTTGTTTATCTAGAATGCCTAATGCACTTCGCAAAGAGACGGACAGTCAATTTTTGCAGGATCGTGCAAAAAGCTCGGAGGATCGCTCTAACGGCTTCAGCATCTTCCGTCGCATATTCCATCGTCCCCAAACTTCCGAAAGGATATTCAGATGGCAATTGCTAGAGGTTACGCTGCGACCGATGCGTCAAAGCCGCTTACCCCGTTCACTTTCGAACGCCGCGAGCCCAATGATGACGACGTCGTCATCGACATCAAATATGCCGGCATCTGCCACTCGGACATCCACACCGTCCGAAACGAATGGAAGAATGCCGTCTACCCGATCGTGCCGGGCCATGAGATCGCCGGCGTCGTGCGCGCCGTTGGCTCCAAGGTCACCCGGTTCAAGGTCGGCGACCATGTCGGCGTCGGCTGCTTCGTCGATTCCTGTGTCGGTTGCGCCACGCGCGATGTCGACAATGAGCAGTATATGCCGGGCCTCGTTCAGACCTACAACTCCGTCGAACGCGACGGCAAGACGGCGACGCAGGGCGGTTATTCCGACCATATCGTCGTTCGCGAGGATTACGTCCTCGCCATCCCGGAAAACCTGCCACTCGACGCCTCAGCGCCGCTGCTCTGCGCCGGCATCACGCTCTATTCTCCGCTGCATCACTGGAATGCCGGCCCCGGTAAAAAGGTCGCGATCGTCGGCATGGGCGGTCTCGGCCATATGGGTGTGAAGATCGGTTCGGCCATGGGCGCTGAGATCACCGTCCTGTCGCAGACGCTCTCCAAGAAGGAAGACGGCCTGAAGCTCGGTGCGAAGGAATATTACGCCACCAGCGACGCCTCGACCTTCGAGAAGCTCGCGGGTACCTTCGACCTGATCCTGTGCACGGTCTCCGCCGAAATCGACTGGAACGCCTATCTCAACCTGCTCAAGGTCAACGGCACGATGGTTCTGCTCGGCGTACCGGAACATGCGATCCCGGTTCATGCTTTCTCGGTCATTCCGGCCCGTCGTTCACTCGCTGGCTCGATGATCGGTTCGATCAAGGAAACCCAGGAAATGCTGGATTTCTGCGGCAAGCATAACATCGTGTCGGAGATCGAAAAGATCGACATCAAGGATGTCAACGAAGCCTATGAGCGCGTGCTGAAGAGCGACGTGCGTTACCGCTTCGTCATCGACATGGCCTCGCTTGACGCTTAAGCGTTAGACTAGGCAAACACGCTACATCGGCACGCCGTCACCCCGGACTTGATGCGGGTCCAGCGCGATCAAGTCCCTGATCGCAAAACAATCTCTTCACGGCGCAGACGCGCCGTGGATGGATGCCGGACAAAACCCGGAAGGACGGAGGAGACGGTTGGGTAGTTGCGTAGATCAAGGGCGGGAGCCGGTGCCTCCCCCCTTTTTTTTCCGCCGCGACGCTCACGCCTCATCCTTCAGCGTCTCTTTCTGGGTAATCAGACGCGCACTGTGCTGGCCGCTCAGATAAATCCACAGCCAGCTCCACGCCACGGCGAGCCGCGAGCGCGTGCCGATCAGGAAGTAGATGTGGGCGAGCCCCCAAATCCACCATGCCACCACGCCCTTCAGCTTGAACTTGCCGAAATCGATCACCGCCGCGCGTTTGCCGATGGTGGCGAGATTGCCCTGATGGCTGTAGCGAAAGGCCGCCGGTGAAGGTTTGCCGGAAAGTCGCGCCTTGATGACCTTCGCCACATAGGCGCCCTGCTGCTTGGCGGCGGGGGCAATGCCCGGCACCGGCTTGCCATTTTCCTGATTGACGGCTGCGGTGTCACCGATCACGAAAATATCCGCATCGTCCTGAAGGGTGAGTTGCGGACCGACAACCACGCGCCCTGCCCTGTCCGACGGCGCATCCAACCATTTTGCGGCGGGAGAGGCTTGAACGCCTGCGGCCCAGACGACAGTTCGGCTAGGGTAATGGGTCTCACCCACCGTCACTCCCTCGTCCGTGCAGGCCGATACCGGCGTCCCGAGCAGGACTTCGACGCCCAACTTCTCGAGCGCGGACTTTGCATAGGCCGAAAGATCTTCGGTAAAGACGGGAAGAACGCGCGGCCCAGCTTCCACAAGCAGCACCCGCGCCCTTCGCGTATCGACATTGCGGAATTCCGCCGGCAGGGCTTTGTGGGCGAGCTCGGCAATCATGCCCGCCATTTCAACACCGGTCGGGCCTGCGCCGATGATGACGAAAGTCAGCAGCGCCTGACGCTCTTCCTCGCTGGTGGCGAGTTCTGCGCGCTCGAAAGCGAGAAGCAGACGACGCCGGATCGTGGTCGCATCTTCCAGCGTCTTGAGGCCTGGCGCAGAACGCTCCCACTCATCGTGCCCGAAATAGGCGTGGCGGGCACCCGTGGCCAGCACCAGCGTATCGAACGAGATCGCCTGCCCTGTATTCAGATGCACGGTGCGGGCGGCCCGGTCTACACCGGTTACCTCTGCGAGCAGGGTTCTGACCTCCGCGCGGTCACGGTAAAGGTGACGGATCGGCCAGGCGATTTCGGATGTCGCCAGCGCCGTTGTCGCCACCTGATAAAGCAGCGGCTGAAACAGATGGTGATTACGCCTGTCGATCAAGGTAATGCGGACAGGGGCCCCCTCCAGCCCGTGTACCAGTTGCAAGCCGCCGAAGCCTCCACCCACGACGACAACATGATGGTCGTTCATATGTCTATGCCTTCCAAAGCCGGAGCTTCCGACCACACGTAAAGTGCGGCCTTCGAATACCCGATCCTCAAAACAAAACTGAGATCAGCGGAACCGGTTCCGATCTATCCGCCGTCTCGCGCACGGAGCATGCGCAAGACGAAGCATAGGGCAAAAAATTGGCTTTGGTTATGAAATAGCCTGACCGCAGGCCTGCCGAAAACGCCGGACTGTTTCAGCCATACCATATTCCAGCGCGTCAGCAGCCAAACCATGGCCGATGGAGACCTCGGCGAGATATGGGATATATTTCATAAGCTTGGGCAGATTTGCGACGGTGAGGTCATGCCCGGCATTGACCGCAAGGCCGACCTCCCTGGCGTGTTCGGCTGTCTGTCCAAGCTTTTCGGCGAGCATATCGGCCTTTTGCGAATCGTCAAAGCAGCCGCCGTAGGGGCCGGTGTAGAGTTCGATGCGCGCCGCGCCCGTTGCCGCCGCCAGCTCCACCGGTTCACGTTCTCCATCACCATCGGCAAAAAGCGATACGCGCATGCCGCCGGCTTTCAGACGTGAAACGACGTCCTTCAGGAAAATGCCGTGCGTGCGGAAATCCCAACCGTGGTCGGATGTCGCCTGAGACGGGTCGTCCGGCACCAGCGTCACCTGTTCCGGCTGCGTCTGTTCGCAAAGAACGAGGAAATCTTCGGTGGGATACCCTTCGATGTTGAACTCTGCTTCGGGAAACTGATCGTCAATAAGCGCCCGTAACACCGGCAAGTCGGAAAAACGGATGTGGCGCTGATCCGGCCGCGGGTGTACAGTCAGCCCGCTTGCACCCGCAGCGAGTGCAATTTGCCCGAAATGCGCGACGTCTGGCCACGGTAGATCGCGACGGTTGCGTAACATGGCGATTGCGTTCAGATTAACGGAAAGTTTTGCGGGCATGGCACGAGGCTCCGGTTCGGACGTCACCCCTGTTTCCCGCAGCTTGAAGTCATTCGCAAGAAGGCTGGCAATTTTTTTATTCCGGTGGGAACGAAATCACGCAAACGAGCATTACGGCCCTGATGTAGCATTGAAAATAAGTCATGATCAGAAGGGCGTCCGTCTGAGGGAACAGGTCGCGGATGCCCTGGAAGGCAGCACACTGCCGGAAAGCGCGAGGGGGAGACTATGCAGGATGGGCGGCTGCCGTTCAAAAGCAACGGCGACGAAGACAAACCGAATTCAAGGTTCAGCAGTTTTTTACCCGATGTCAGCCTACCCTCTTCACTGCCCGCCGAGCCAGTCCCCATTGCCGACATGGCGAACATTTTTGGCGTCACCCACAGGACACTTCATTTTTACGAAGAAAAGGCCCTGCTGACCTCAAGGCGCGTGGGCCAGATGCGGGTCTATACCCATCGCAACGTCCAGCGTATGGCCGTCATCAATGTGTGCCGCGAAGTCGGCATATCGGTCGCCACCATTACCGAAATCATGGAGAAACTCGGCCGCTCTGTCTCGCAGGAAGAGGCGGATGAGGTATTTCACACCGCGCTTCGCCAGCGAAAGCGGGAGCTGACGGCCGAGCTTTCGACCCTTCAGCGGCAGGCCCAGCAGATCGAGGAGTTTCTCGTTGCCGGTGATCAGGATCCGGAGGGCGACGAGGAGGCGGAACGAACGCCGACGACGACAATCGCCCTGAGCGAGGCCGAGCGCAAATGCCTGGAACTGATGGCGGAGGGGTACGCGCCTGTCAGGCTCGCCCGCGCCCTTGGTCTTTCCGGCAGCGACCTCAATATTCTTGAGGCGAAGATCATCGGAAAGTTCAGCGCCAGCAATCGCTTTCAGGCGGTCGCCAAGGCGGTCCTGCTCGGCGTCATCCGCGCCTGATCAACGGACGATGGTGAGCGTTTCCGCCGCGCGTGTGATGGCGGTATAGAGCCATCTTTCGCGGGAATCGCGGAAAGCATAGCTCTCATCGAACAGAACCACATTGTTCCACTGCGAACCCTGCGCCTTATGCACCGTCAGTGCATAGCCGAAATCGAACTCGTCGTATCTCTTGCGGGTCGACCACGGAATTTCGGTCTCGACATCCTCAAACGCCGCCTTCAGAAGTTTGATCTTGGCCGCGCCGCGATCCATATCGTCGTCTTCAGGCCGGATCATCAGGTTAATGCCGGGCTTCACCGTTTCGCGCGACGAGCTCATCACCTGCCAGAGCGAACCGTTGAGCAGGCCTTTGGCGGGATCGTTCCGCAGGCAGACCAGCTTGTCGCCCGATTGCGGATAATCGGCGGAAAACCCCTTGAGCTCGCGGAGACGCTGATTATAGCGGCGGCGGGTCCTGTTGGTGCCGACAAGCACCTGATCGGCCTCCAGCACCAGCGACTGCGTCACTTCAGACTTTGAAATCACCTGCGCGGAGCCATAATCGCCACGCATGATCTCCCGGCCCTCGCGCACATCCATGGCAAGATGGATGATCGGATTATCTTTCGCCTGGCGGTGGATTTCCGACAGAAGATAATCGGGCTCCTGCTCGGTAAAGAAACCACCGCCCGAAACCGGCGGCAACTGGCCGGGATCGCCCAGTACGAGGATCGGCGTGCCGAAGCTCATCAGATCCTTGCCGAGCTGTTCGTCCACCATCGAGCATTCGTCGATGATGATGAGTGCTGCCTTGGCGAGCGGGCTCTGGCGGTTGATGGAGAACATCGGCGCAATCGAGGTCTTGCCGGTTTCCTCGTCTTCAACGGTTTCCTCGCCACGCGGGCGGTAGATCAACGAATGGATGGTGCGGGCATTGGTTGCCCCGCGTGAACGCAGCACCTGCGCCGCCTTGCCGGTGAAGGCTGCAAACAGCACCTCGCCATCGACATTCTCCGCAAAATGTTTGGCAAGCGTCGTCTTGCCCGTCCCGGCATAACCGAACAGCCGAAAAACCGGTGTGCGGCCTTCCTTCAGCCAGCGGGAAACCGCCTTGAGCGCTTCGTCCTGTTGCGGTGAAAATAACATGCGCCCTCATCGCAGGATTCGAGCCTGATGCGCAACAGAAAAAGAACGAAAGATGAATCGCGCAATGAGAATGCGGCAATAAAACAGGGCTGGTTTTTAAATCACGGCCGCTATCATGCCGCGCATGAAGATATTGATTCTCGGCGCGACAGGTTTCATCGGCTCGGAGGTGGTGCGTAGCCTTCACGGCAGAGGCCACGCCATCACTGGTCTGGCACGTTCGGTAACACGCGCCACCGACAAATGGCCATTTGTGACCTGGATTTCCGCCGATCTCGCCCGCATGACGCAGGCATCGAACTGGAACGCGCTGGTCGGGGATCACGACGCCATCGTCAACTGCGCCGGCGCGCTTCAGGACGGTCTTTCAGATGACCTTGCAGCGACGCAGGAAAAAGCCATGCTGGCGCTTTACGAGGCGGCGGCGCAGGCGGGTGGCAGGCTGGTGATCCAGATATCGGCCCGCACGGCGGGCGCCGCGGCCGACCTGCCCTTTCTTGCCACCAAACGCCATGCCGATCAGGCGCTCGCCGCAAGTCGCCTGCCTTACGTCATTCTACGCCCGGCCCTCGTTGTCGGTCGCAATGCCCATGGCGGCACGGCGCTGGTCCGCGCGCTTGCCGGCTGTCCGCTTGTGCTGCCGCTCGTCAATGGTGCGATGCCCGTTCGAACGGTCGCGGTCGATGATGTGGCGGCAACCGTTTGCGCGGCCATCGATGGCGAAGTTCCGCCGGGCAGCGATCTCGAACTCGCCGCAGAGGAAACACTGACATTGCAGGACATGGTGACCACGCACCGGCAGTGGCTTGGCCTACCTCCCGCCCCTGTCGTAGATCTTCCGGCGGCCCTCACACGACCTGTCAGCTTTCTCGCGGACGCCGCAGGCAGGCTCGGCTGGCGCTCGCCGCTGCGTTCAACCGCCATGACGGTCATGTCTGAAGGCATCGTCGCGGAGAGTGAGGCGCAACCGACGATGACATCGCTCAAGACGCTGAAGCAGACGCTGACCGCTAACCCTTCCGGCGTGCAGGACCTGTGGTTTGCCAGATCCTATCTGCTGAAACCGCTGGTCATTCTCTGCCTGTCTTTGTTCTGGTTGTTGTCCGGCCTCATACCGCTGCTGAATATAAACGAAGCAGCGGCGCATTTTCTGGCCTTCATGCCGCAGGCGCCGGCCATCACCCTTACACTCGCCACCTGCCTCGTCGATATCGCACTCGGCGTCGCCGTCCTGTGGCGGCCGCTCGCCAGAAAGGCACTTATCGGCATGCTGCTCGTCAGCGCAGCCTACTTGACGGGCGGCAGCCTGCTGGAGCCGGGCCTGTGGCTCGATCCGCTCGGCCCTCTCGTCAAGGTCCTGCCTTCCATCGCCCTGACGCTCGTTGCCCTCGCCACACTGGATGAACGCTGATGACGCTTGAGGAACTGCTGCGGCTCGCCCATGTCATCGGCGCAACGGTGCTGTTCGGCACCGGCGCGGGCATCGCCTTTTTCATGGTGATGGCGCGGCGAACGGAAAACCCGGCACTGATCGCGCATGTAGCCGGCACGGTCGTCATTGCCGATACGATCTTCACCGCCACCGCCGCGATCATCCAGCCAGTGACCGGTTATTTTCTGGCGCGCATCATCGGCTGGCCGCTCACCGAAGGCTGGATAGCCCTTTCGCTTGGCCTCTACGTCTTCACCGGCATTTTCTGGCTGCCGGTGGTGTGGATCCAGATAAGGCTGCGCAATATCGCCCGTGACTGCGCCGCAACGGGACAGGCCCTGCCAGCGCAATGGTTCCGCCTTTACCGCATCTGGTTCGCCTGCGGTTTCCCCGCCTTCTTTGCAGTCCTCGGCATCATCTGGCTGATGCTCACCAAGCCGGATATTCCCCTGTTCGGCTGATGCGGCGACATGACTAAACTGAAAAAAGCGACGTTGAGCCGGGAATAAACCGGCGGGTGGCGGTGTCTCTTGATGTGCTGGCGGCTTGAGCCCGTCTGAACCCAAGGAGGATATGTCCATGAAAATCCGCTTTATCGTCCCCGCCATCGTTCTGGCCTTTGCCGGAACGGCCTATGCCGCTCCCGCGGTGGAAACGGTCAAGACCGCCAAGGGCAATGTGCTCGCAGGCGAAAAAGGCATGACGCTCTACACTTTCAAGAATGACAAGAAGGGCGTATCCAATTGTTACGACAAGTGCGCCGCGAACTGGCCGCCGTTTTTCGCGGCAGCCAGCGACAAGGCCGAGGGAGCTTACTCGCTCGTGAAGCGCAAGGATGGCAAGATGCAGTGGGCCAAGGACGGCATGCCGCTTTATTACTGGGTCAAGGACATGAAAAAGGGCGATGCCACCGGCGACGGCGTGAATGGTGTCTGGGATGCCGCAAAACCCTGACGGCATGACTGGAAAAGCGCGGGGGAGCCTCTCCCCCGCAGCCGGCACCTTCGAAGCGGAGATGCTGGCCCTCATTCCCATGCTGCGCCGTTATTCCCGCAGCCTTTCCAGCTCCGATGCCGATGGTGAGGACCTCCTGCAGGAATGCGTGGAAAAGGCGCTCGCCAACAAGAGGCAATGGCGCGGAACCGGTTTGAAAACATGGGCTTACACGATAATGACGAATCTTTATCGCAACCGCCACCGCGCCGAGAAACGTCACCCGTCCGAGAGCCTCGACGGCCACGAGAGCATCGCTGGCACGGACGCGTTTTCCGACACTTTGGAGAACGATCGTCTGCACGGCGCGCTCGCGCTTCTTTCGCCAGAGATGCGGGCGGTGCTGATGCTGGTGACAGTGGAGGGCTACACCTATCAGGAGGCGGCCGAGACGCTGTCCATCCCGCTCGGCACCGTCATGTCCAGATTGTCGCGTGCCCGAGAAACCCTTCGCCAGCACCTGGCGGCGGATAACATCATACCCCTGCGGAGACCACGATGAACCGGCGAGAGGCCATTAGCCAGGACGATCTGCACGCCTATGTCGACGGGCTTCTGTCCGACGAAGATCGCGCTGCTGTCGAAGCCTGGCTCAGCGAAAGGCCGGAAGAACGCATCCGTGTGGAGGAATGGCAGAAGCAGGCCGATATTCTCCGCAACGCCTTCACCGCCTACGCCACGACCCATCCACGGGACGTATCGATGCTCAACCCGCCAGCCGCGAACAATGCCGCGCGGCTGAAGCCGGCGCTCGTCAAGATCGCAGCAGGGCTGATGATTTTCGTGGCGGGCGCTGCGGCAGGCAGGCTCCTGCCGGCGTCTTTCTCGACGCCACAGGACGTCACCCTCGCGGCCGCGACAACGGATATTCCCTCGCAGGCGAAATCCGCCTATCTCATTTACGCGAGCGAGGTGCGTCATCCGGTCGAGGTGGGCGCTGGAGAGCAGCAGCATCTCGCCACATGGCTTGGCAAGCGGCTGGGTTATCCATTCGCCATCCCCGATCTGTCGAAGCTCGGCTATGACCTCGTCGGAGGACGCCTCATCCCCGTCAGCGGCAAGCCGGGCGCGATGCTGATGTATCAGGACAAGACCGGCCGGCGGGTGACGGTGCTGATCGGCCATAACGAGGAGAGCCGCACCACGAGCTTCCGCATGGCGAGCGCGGACGGGATCGAGACCTTCTACTGGATCGACAATGAACTGGGTTACGCCGTATCGGCCGAACTGACGCGTAAGGAGGTGCAGGCCATTGCCGAGGAATGTTACCGGCAGTTTCCGACGTAAGGATGCTACTTCAGCATCGGCCAGAGGCTGACGACGAGCAGCACGGCCATGGTGATGTTGAACCATTTAAGCCGCACCGGCACCGACAGCCAGTCGCGAAGGGCAGAGCCGAAACCAGCCCAGGTCGAAACACTCGGCAGGTTGACTGCAGCAAAAGCGAGGCCAACGATCAGAACCGTCAGGAAATATTGGGTCTCGCTGGTGTAGGTCGCCATGGCGGTAACGGCCATCACCCAGGCTTTCGGGTTGAGCCACTGAAAGGCGGCAGCGGCAAGGAAACTCATCGGCTCGGACGCAGCAGAACCTTCGCCGAAACTGCGCGAGGTGCCAATCTTCCACGCGATCCAGACGAGATAAAGTCCGCCCGCGAATTTCAGCCCCGTATAAAGCGCCGGCACGGAATGCAGCAGGGCGCCAAGACCGAGGCCGACGCCGATCAGCAGCGACAGGAACCCCACCCCGATGCCAAGCATATGGGGGATGGTGCGGCGGAACCCGAAATTCACGCCTGATGCGAACAGCATCATATTGTTCGGCCCCGGGGTGATCGAGGTGGTGAAGGCAAACAGCACCAGCGCAATGAAGGTTTCAACGGTCATGGTTTCTCCTTGAAACGAAACCCTACCCACGCCACCAGCATCAGACCAGCCAGCCGGATCGATGACCGCGGTCAAATTTTTTGATGGATCGATCCTTCCCCTGCCGGGTTTGAGAAGTCGCGACAATGAATTATCGTCCGATCATCACGCGCTGGAGCACACCCATGTATGACGACATTCCCTCCGTCACCCTGCCCTCTGGCAAGCAGGTTCCGGCTCTTGGCCTCGGCACCTGGAACATGGGGGAAACAAGATCATCCGAGCGGCAGGAGATAGAAAGCATCCGCAAGGCGATCGACCTCGGCATGACACTCGTCGACACCGCCGAAATGTACGCTGACGGCAGGTCGGAAGAGGTTGTCGGCGCGGCAATCGCCGGCCGTCGCGACGAGGTGTTTCTCGTCACCAAGGTCTACCCCTGGAACGCCAGCGCAAGGGGCGTTGTCGACGCATGCGAACGCAGCCTCGCAAGGCTCGGCACCGACCGCATCGATCTCTACCTGCTGCACTGGCGCGGCGAGCATCCGCTGGCGGAAACCGTATCTGCCTTCGAGCGGCTCAAACGGGATGGCAAGATCGGCGACTGGGGCGTTTCCAATTTCGATACCGAAGACATGCAGGAGCTTTTTGCGGTTCCAGAGGGGCGCAACTGCGCCGCCAATCAGGTGCTCTACAATCTCTCCCGGCGCGGTCCCGAGTTCTCACTGCTGCCTTGGTGCCAGGAGCATGGTGTACCGCTGATGGCCTATTCCCCCATCGAGCAGGGCCGCATCCTGAAGAACCACGAACTGATCCGCATCGCCAAGGCGTATCAGGCAACTCCTGCCCAGCTGGCTCTGGCCTTTCTTCTCGAAAGAGACGGCGTCATCGCCATTCCGAAATCCGCCAGCGTCTCCCGCGTCGAGGAAAACCGGGGTGCGACGGACCTGGAAATCACCGATGAAGACTGGGCAGCCCTCGACGCAGCCTTCCCGCCGCCGACACGCAAGACATCGCTGGAAATGCTGTGATAACAACGACTTGAAGCGTAATCCGGAATCGGTTTCCGAAAGAGCTGAATCAGTTTCACAAGAGCCGCTGACGGCAAAGCGGCTCACTCCTCGTAGATCATCTTCCTGGTCATGCCACCGTCAAGGACGAGGACCTGCCCCGTCATGAAGCCCGCATCGGCAAGATAAAGCACCGCATCTGCGATGTCCTTCCCTCTCCCCACTCTGCCCACCGGATGCTGTTGGTGATCCTTGGCACGCAACTTTTTATCGTCGGCGATCCATCCCGGCGCGATTGCATTGACGCGGATGCTCGGCCCAAGGCTGATTGCGAGGGCATGTGTCATCCCCGTCAGGCCTCCCTTCGATGCCGCATAGGCCTCGGTCTGCGGCTCCGACATGAAAGCGCGTGTCGAGACCATGTTGACGATGCTCGCACCCTCCCGCATCAGCGGCACCGCGCGTCGGGTCATTAGAAAGGCGCTCGTCAGGTGACTGTCGGTGATCTTTCGCCAGTCAGCCAAGGCCATCTCGTGAATGGGTCCGTTATCAGGGTTGGCGATGCCGGCATTGTTGACGAGCAAATCGAGCTTATCCCATTCGAGCGCTTTGAATGCCTGGTCGACCGCCTGCTCATCCGCAACGTCACACTCGAGGGACCGATACGGGGCTTCATCCTTTTTTAGATCGAAGGAAGCGACGTCCCAACCTTTGCTGAAAAGGGTTTCGCATATGGCCGAGCCAATCAGTCCTGCTCCGCCTGTGACGATTGCACGCTTTTTCGTCATCCGCTTCTCCTCGCATCAAGGGTAATAAAAAACCGCCCCGGCAAATGCACGAGGCGGTCCTTTGTTTCATCGAACGCCGAGGCTTTACATGCCCTGTGGGCCGCGGTTCATCGCGGCAATGCCGGTGCGGCAGATTTCGATCAGCCCGAGCGGCTTGATGATGGCCACGAACTGGTCGATCTTCGACGACTTGCCGGTGATTTCGAAGATGAAGTGCTCCACCGTCGCATCCACGACCTTGGCCTGAAACGCATCGGCAAGCCGCAACGCCTCGGCGCGCACTTCACCGGTGCCGGCAACCTTGATCAGCGCCACTTCCCGCTCGATTGGCCGCTCCTGCCCGAGTTCGCGGGCGCGAACCGTCAGGTCGAGAACCCGGTGCACCGGCACGATCCGTTCCAGCTGCGCCTTGATCTGCTCCAGCACGATAGGCGTGCCGCGCGTCACGATGGTGATGCGCGACAGATGCGCCTCATGTTCCGTTTCCGAAACCGTCAGGCTTTCGATGTTGTAGCCACGGCCGGAAAACAGGCCGATGACCCGGGCGAGAACGCCCGGCTCGTTGCTGACGAGAACCGACAGCGTGTGGTTTTCGACGGCAGCCGTTTCCTTCTGAATGAAGTAGGCGGAGCCGGTGGGTTGTAGGTGTGCGTTCATGTCCTTTTCCTCTCCCGGCTCAGACTAGCTGACGGCCCTTGGCGTCAATGGCGTTGGCGACCGCTTCATCCGTCGCCTCATCCGGCAACAGCATCTCGTTATGGGCTTTACCAGACGGGATCATCGGGAAGCAATTGGCAAGGTTGGCAACACGGCAATCGAAGATAACCGGCTTCTTGACCGCGATCATCTCGGCAATCTTGTCGTCCAGCTCTTTCGGGTCGTCGCAATACATGCCAACCGCGCCATAGGCTTCCGCCAGCTTGACGAAATCGGGCATGGCTTCGGTATAGGAGTTGGACAGGCGGTTGCCGTGCAGCAGCTGCTGCCACTGCCGCACCATGCCCATATACTGGTTATTGAGAATGAAGATCTTCACCGGCAGGCCGTATTGGATGGCGCAGGACATTTCCTGAATGCACATCTGAATAGAGGCGTCACCGGCAATGTCGATAACCAGCGCATCGGGATGCGCAACCTGAACGCCGATGGCGGCCGGCAGGCCATAACCCATCGTGCCGAGACCGCCCGAGGTCATCCAGTGGTTAGGCTCCTCGAAACCGAAGAACTGCGCCGCCCACATCTGATGCTGGCCAACTTCCGTGGTAACGTAGGTGTCGCGTCCCTTCGATGCCTCATAAAGCCGCTGCAGCGCATATTGCGGCATGATGACATCGTTTGAGTTCTTGTAGGCGAAGGAGTTGCGGGCGCGCCAGCGTTCGATCTGCGCCCACCAATCCGCCGTCTGCGCCTTCTCCGGCTTCTTCGGCAGGGCGCGCCACAAGCGAACCATATCTTCCAGAACGTGGCTGACATCACCGATGATGGGAACGTCGACGCGAACCGTCTTGTTGATCGAGGACGGATCGATATCGATGTGGATCTTCTTCGAATTCGGCGAGAAGGCGTTGATACGGCCGGTAATCCGGTCGTCGAAACGCGCGCCGACGCAGACGAGAACGTCACAATCATGCATCGTCATATTGGCTTCGTAGGAACCGTGCATGCCCAGCATGCCGAGCCAGTTCTTGCCGGAAGCCGGATAGGCGCCGAGGCCCATCAACGTCGAAGTGATCGGAAAGCCGGTCAGCTCGACCAGTTCGCGCAGCAGGCGGGTGGCTTCCGGGCCGGAATTGATGACGCCGCCGCCGGTATAGAAAACCGGCTTCTTTGCCTTGGACATCAATTCGATGGCGGCATGGATGGCATTGAGGTCGCCCTGAACCTTCGGCTTGTAGCTCTTCTGCTGAATGGCGGCGGAAGGCGGCGTATAGGTGCCGGTGGCGAACTGGATGTCCTTCGGAATATCGACAACAACAGGACCCGGACGGCCGGTCTGCGCAATGCGGAAAGCCTCATGGATGATGCCAGCCAGCTCGTTGACGTCCTTGACCAGCCAGTTGTGCTTCGTGCAGGGGCGTGTGATGCCGACGGTATCGCATTCCTGAAACGCATCCGAGCCGATCAGCGTGGTGGGAACCTGGCCGGACAGGCAGACGAGCGGAATGGAATCCATCAGCGCATCCTGCAGCGGTGTGACCGCATTGGTCGCGCCGGGACCGGAGGTGACGAGCATGACGCCGACCTTGCCGGTCGAGCGGGCATAACCTTCGGCCGCGTGGCCGGCGCCCTGCTCGTGGCGCACGAGAATGTGCTGGATGTCTTCCTGCTGGAAAATCTCGTCATAGATCGGAAGAACGGCACCGCCGGGATAACCGAAGATGTGCTCGACGCCATTGTCCTTCAGCGCCTGCAGAACGATCTCCGCACCTGTCATGCGATTGCTGTTTTCCGTATTGTCCTTATCCGTCATTGCCTGTTTCCATCCCGCTTTGGCTTTGGATATCGAGGAGCCCGAGGGCCTGTTTGAAGACATAAAAAAAGGCCCCTAGAGGAGCCTCGTTCAGCGCATGGGTGCTTTCGCCGGATGGTTACACCATCCTGCCCATGCGCCGTCCCACCACGATAAGTACGTTAAGATTTTTCATGGGCCGGAGTGTTAGCTACAAAAGCCCCAGCCGTCAACGCATTTTGCGGGAAAAAATCGCCGTCGCCTTCTTTTATTACTTTAAATCGCACCCCCACGAAATTTTCGAATACGGCAAGTACACATGTTGTTAAGCATAATCGTCTATATCAGGAGGGCGACTGTTGCCCGAACCACCGCGATCATCCGCATGTCACGGGAAAAGATGTGACGAACGACACGTTTCATAGCGCGTCCCGCATGGGCGAAAACGAACGGCGATCCGGCGAGCAGCCGGCGAACCGCATGCTCGGCCGCGTTATCGCCTGCGACGGGTCGCGCGCAACGATCGCCGCGGAAACGGAAGCGGGTACCACGGATGTCTCGCAACTCTGGTCCGTCGGTCGATTGATCTCCATTGAAATGGGTACGAGCCGCGTCGCAGCCCTCGTCTTCGCCATGCGCACGAGCGAAGAATTTTGGGCGGCGGACAGACCGAACAGGCTTCTGATCGACGTCGAAATGGTCGGCGAGGTCTACCGCACGGAGGACGGCAGCGAGCGCTTCTCCACGGGCATTTCCCGCTACCCCTATCTCGGCGCGGTGGCGCACCGCATCCGCACCACGGATCTTACCAAGATTTTCGACAGCAGCCGCCGTGATGCCTGCGTGATCGGCAAACTGACCCAGGACGACAGCATCAATGCCGCCATCGACATTCCGCAGATGCTGTCAAAACATTTCGCCGTCGTCGGATCGACAGGCGTGGGCAAGACGACAGCGGTATCTCTGCTTCTGAACAAGGCAATCGAAACAGACCCGAAACTGCGCGTCCTCATCCTCGATCCGCATAATGAATTTGCCGCCGCCTTCCCGGACCATTCCGTCGTCATCGACACCGACACGCTGGACCTGCCCTTCTGGCTGATGCGCCTCGAGGAATTTGCGGAGGTCATATTCCGCGGCCGCAGGCCAGTGCCGGAGGAAATGGATTTTCTCCGTGACCTCATTCCGGAAGCCAAGAAGGCGTTTCGCGGCACCGATGGGTCCGCTGTCCGACGCACTTCCGATAAAAGTGCTATTACACCCGATACGCCGGTGCCCTATCGCATCGCCGATCTTCTCGCCCTCATCGACGAGCGCATCGGCCGGCTGGAAGGACGCGGCGAAAAACCGGCGCTGCGATCGCTGAAAGGCCGCATCCTCTCGGCCATCAATGATCCGCGCTATAACTTCATGTTCTCCAGCAACACGATCAGCGACACCATTCTGGAGACAGTCGCACATATTTTCCGCATTCCCGGCGATGGCAAGCCGATTTCCGTTTTCCAGCTGTCCGGCATTCCCTCCGAAGTCGTGAACTCGGTGGTCTCGGTCCTGTGCCGCATGTCGTTTGAACTGGCGGTCCTCGCGCGAGGATCGCTGCATATGCTTGTCGTGTGCGAAGAGGCGCATCGTTATGTGCCGGCAGACCCGGAGCGCGGCTTCTTCCCGACCCGGCAATCCATTGCCCAGATCGCCAAGGAGGGCCGCAAATACGGTATTTCGCTCGGCGTCATCAGCCAGCGGCCAAGCGAGCTTGATCAGACAATCCTGTCGCAATGCTCGACCGTCTTTGCCATGCGGCTGTCGAATGAGATCGACCAGAAGATCATTCTGTCGGCCGTACCGAACGCCTCGACCTCGACCACAAGCTTTTTATCGTCCATCGGCAACGGCGAAGCCATCGCTTTCGGCGAGGCCGTCAGCGTGCCGATGCGAATGCGTTTCGACCGCGTGCCGACAGCCAAGTTGCCGAAGGCGAGCGGCGCGGTCAGCCATGCGCCCAACGAGACGCCCGACACGGTGGACCTGAACAGCATCGTCACCCGCATGCGCGCCACGACAAAGCCGGTCATCAGCGGTTTCCAGCAGAGCTTTGAAGCCTCCTTCCCTGATTTGCCGGAACCGGTGCCCGCGCCACAGCAGCCGCCAGATGTGAGCCGCTGGAAACAGGAATTGGGCGCAACCGCTGGCGCTCACGAGCCCTACCGGCCGGACATGCTGCCCGGCCGTACAGTCGCGCCGCCGACAGGCCCGTCCAAGACCGATCTAGCTTCAACCGCCGTCAACGAGCTTCGCAAGGCGAGCCTCCAGATGCAGGCGCAGAATGGTCCGCCACCAACCGAGAGCCGCCCTTCGCTGCGCGACAGCCTGTTGAAAAAACCACTCGGCAGTCTCTACCGAAAGGACTGAGCCGCCCTACGGTTGGATACGCGTCCAGTCGTCTCCCATCTGGTTGCGAAACCATGTCATCTGCCGTTTGGCATATTGGCGGGTCGCCGCTGCCGATCTTTCGATCACCTCCGCCTCACCCACGCGCCCGGCCAGCATATCGGCGATCTGGGCAACCCCGATCGCCTTCATCGCCGTTGCGTCGGGCGCTAGGTCAAGCGCGAGAAGCGCTTCCACTTCCTCCACCGCACCGCTTTGCATCATGGTCTCGAAGCGGCGATTGATGCGATCGTGCAGCACCGACCTTTCCGGCAGAACGACGATTTTTTGGGCGCGCTCCGGATCGACAATCAACGGTCCCTTCGCCTGCTGAAAATCCCGGATCGATTTCCCCGTTGCCTCGAGCACCTCCAGCGCCCGGACGATGCGCTGCCCGTCCCCCGGCTGGAGCGTCTGCGCCATGGGCGGATCGCGGCTCACCAATTCGGCGTGAAGTTTTGCCGCCCCCTCCTCGATCAACCGGGCGCGCAGCCCTTCACGAATGTCATCGGGAACGGCGGGCATGTCGGAGAGGCCACCCGTCAGCGCCTTGAAATAAAGCCCCGTGCCGCCGACGATGACCGGAAAGCGCCCCTGCCCGCGCAAATCGGCAAGGAGGGCTATAATGTCCCGCAGCCACTCGCCTGTCGAATAGAGGCTGCTGGCCGGAACATGGCCGTAAAGCAGATGAGGCACGCCTTCCATTTCCTCTTCGGATGGCCGGGCGGTCAGCACCCGCAGCGTGTCATAGACCTGCATGCTGTCGGCATTGATGACGACGCCATCCCGCTCCCGCGCTAAGCGAAGCGCAAGCGCGGACTTGCCGCTTGCCGTCGGTCCGGTTATCAGGATCGCATCAAAATTCTCATCAAGGTTTTTCATCATGGCTCTCGTTGCCACGCTTATCGCCAATCCGTCAAATCCCGTTCTGACACCGGCCCTCGGCGAAGCGGCCGCAAAGGCGGTGAGCGCATCCGGGCTCTATTGGCTGGCCGATGGCATCGCCTGCGATATCGCCCTGTCCTCCGGCACCGCGGCTGAGCAGGCGCGAGGCGCGATTGCCGCCACGCTCGCCGGAAAGCCGATCGATATCGTTATCCAGGAACAGGATCAACGGCGCAAGAAACTGCTGATCGCCGATATGGATTCGACCATGATCCAACAGGAATGTATCGACGAACTGGCGGCCGAAGTCGGGTTGAAGGAAGAGGTGTCCGCCATTACCGCCCGCGCCATGAACGGCGAGATCGCGTTCGAGCCGGCGCTGCGCGAGCGCGTCGCCCTGTTAAAGGGCCTGCCTGTCTCCGTCATCGACGACGTCATCGAAAAGCGCATCACGCTGACACCGGGTGGCAGGGAACTCATCGCCACCATGAAGGCGAAGGGCTACTACACGGCCCTCGTGTCAGGCGGCTTCACTGTCTTCACGAGCCGGGTTGCCACAACGCTCGGTTTTGACGAAAACCGTGCCAATCTGCTGGGTGAAGCCAATGGCGAACTTGACGGTACCGTTGCCGAACCCATCCTCGGCAAACAGGCCAAGGTGGATGCGCTGACCGACATTGCCGAAAAGCTCGGCATCTCGCCTGATGAGGCAATGGCAGTCGGCGACGGCGCCAACGATCTCGGCATGCTGCACGTTGCCGGTGCCGGCGTTGCCCTGCATGCGAAGCCCGCCGTCGCTGCCGAAGCGCAGATGCGCATCGACCACGGCGATCTCACCGCGCTTCTATACATTCAAGGCTATCGCAAGACGGATTTCGTCGTTCCATGATCATTCGCGAGACAGAGAGACTCATTCTGCGCGAGTGGAAGGAAAGCGACCGCGACCTGTTCCGCGAAATCAACGCGGATGAAAAGGTCATGGAATTTTTCCCCTTCCGCCGAAGCCACGCGGAAGCGGATGCGGTGCTCGAAACCATCAACGGCATGATTCGCGGCAGCGGTTACGGCTTCTACGCCATGGAACTGCGCGAGACCGGCGAAGTCATGGGGTTCTGCGGCATATCCCCCGTCATGAACCTCGATCCGCCCTTCCCGATCGGCACGATGGAAATCGGCTGGCGGCTCGCTACTCGCTTCTGGGGGCATGGTTATGTGACCGAAGCCGCCCAATCGCTGCTCGTCATGGCCTTCGATGAAAAGGAGACGCCTGAAATCGTCTCCTTCGCCGTCCACGACAACCACCGTTCGACGGCAGTGATGGAGCGCATCGGCCTGAAGCGCGACCCGTCGCGCGATTTCGACCATCCGCGCGTACCGGAAGATACCCACCCGCATCTGCGGCCGCACGTGACCTATGCGCTGACGCTGGAGGAATGGCGGGCGCGATAACGACACCGACTCGCCTTTTCAGACGGTCATTTCACCGCGGCATTGCCGCCATCGGCAAACAGCGCCGCGCCTGCGACGAAGCTTGCCATCGGGCTTGCGAGAAAGAGCGCCGCCTGCGCAATTTCTTCCGGCTCGGCGATGCGTTTCATGGCATGCAGCCCGGCGGCCCACTCCTTTTGCGCCTGATCCCCGGCCATGGGCGTGTCCACACCGCCGGGCAGCAGCGCATTGGCCCGAATGCCATTGGTGGCATAGTCGGCGGTAATGCCCTTCACCAGCCCCATCAACCCCGCCTTCGCAGCACCATAGGCCGACATGCCCGGTATACCGACGCTGGTGCCGACGAAGCTCGAGGTGAAGACAATAGATCCGCCGCCCCGCTGCAACATCGCAGGGATCTGATAGCGCGCACCCAGAAAGGCGGATGTCAGGTTGACGTTGAGGACATAGGCCCATTCCTCAGGCGAAATCTCCGCCATCGGCTTCGGGGCACCCACGGCGCCGGCATTGTTGACGGCGATATCGAGCCCGCCGAACACGCTGGCGGCCGCATCCACCAGCCGCGCATGTGTTTCCGCAACACCGGCGTCACCGGCAACGGCGTGCACACGGCCACCGGCTCCACTGATTTTGTCAGCGACCTCATCCAGCGCCTTCTCGCCGCGCGCATTGATGACGACGGCAGCGCCCTGGGCGGCAAACAACGTCGCTGTCGCGCGACCTATTCCTGACGACGCACCGATGATGATCGCGACTTTATTGTCGAGTAGTTTCATGTCCTTGACCTCCGTTCAATGGAGGCCAAGGGATAGGGAGATGACGAGGCCGCAGCCACCCGATTCCTGATGGACCGGGCTGAAATCGCCTATTCCAGCGGCAGCGCTACAACGCGCAGATTGCCCTGGGCATCCGCCACCATCATATGGGCGTTCTTGCGGCCTTCCGATTTCAGCCCGTTGACACGCACCAGCACATCGCCTGGAACTTCCATGAAATCCTGACCAACTTCGACGATAACGTCGCCGGCCTTCATGCCCTTCTGTTCGGCGGCGGAACCGGGCTCGACGCTGGCGACCAGCACCCCTTCCACGCTTTCGGCAATGCCCTTTTCGCTGCGCAACTCATTGCTGAGCACCACGAGATTCATGCCAAGGACGGTCTGCGGTGCCTCGCGCACTTCAGGCGTCTGGTCCTGCGCCTGATCGTCGGCACCATCGTCGTCTTCAGGGGCAACCGTGCCACCATCGCCGTCTTCGCTCTGCTGGTCTTCGGCCGACGCCTTCTCATCGGTCGTATCCTGCAACTGGCCGAGCTTGACCTTCACGGTCTCTTCCTTGCCGTCGCGATAGACGACAACGTCGACTTCCTTGCCCACAGGGCTTTCCGCCACGATGCGCAACAGGTCGCGCATTTCATTGATGTCCTTGCCGTCGAATTTCAGGACAACATCGCCGGCCTGAATTGGGCCGTTCTCTACCGGACCACCCTTCGCAACGCCGGAAATGAGCGCGCCCTTGGCGCTATCCATACCGAGGCTCGCGGCCACGTCATCTGTGACGGGCTGGACACGAACGCCGAGCCAGCCGCGGCGTGTCTCGCCGAATTCGATGAGCTGCTGGACGATATTCTGCGCAAGCTCCGTCGGCACGGCAAACCCGATACCGATCGAACCGCCGCTCGGCGAAATGATCGCCGTATTGATGCCGATCACCTCGCCCTTCATGTTGAAGAGCGGGCCACCGGAGTTACCCTTGTTGATGGCCGCATCCGTCTGGATGAAATTATCATAGGGGCCGGCATTGATATTGCGGCCACGCGCGGAAATCACACCCACGGTCAGCGACCCTCCGAGACCGAAGGGATTGCCAACGGCCATCACCCAATCGCCTATGCGCATGCTGCGCGAATCACCGAACTTGACGGCCTTCAACGGCGCCTTCGGCTCCACCTTCAGGACGGAAAGATCAGTCTTGGTATCGGTGCCGACCAGTGTCGCCTTGAGCTTGGAGCCATTCGGGAAAATCACCTCGATGGCGTCAGCGCCTTCGATCACGTGGTTATTGGTGACAACATAGCCGGCAGGGTCGATCACGAAACCGGAGCCAAGCGAATTGACCTTTTCGCCGCCTTCCGGCTTCTGGCTGTCGAAATAGTCCTTGAAGAACTCCTGGAAGGGCGAACCTTCAGGCAGTTTCGGCGGAACCGGGCCCTTGCCCTCTGTCTTGACGTTCTGCGAGGTGGAAATATTTACCACCGCATCGAGCAGCGGCGCGGCCAGATCAGCGACCGATTCCGGCCCATGGCTCTGCGCTCTTGCCGCAACCGGCACCGCAAGGCTGCCCGCCATGAGCGCGATGCCCGCGACTGCGGCAATGCTGCTGCGAAAGGGCGAAAGAAGGGTCACGGCCATAAGCGTCCTCGCGTTTCAAATCGTCATGCCCTGCATATATCGTCAAAGCATAAGGCGGAATGATGAAGTGTAAAAATACCTTTTCGTGAACAGGCGTGGACGCCATGCCCCTGACCACAGCTTTGGCACGAAATCTGACCAAAAAGAAAGGGCCGGTAAAAACCGGCCCCTCCAAAATCAATCGATCCGTTATCAGTTCGCCGGCGCTGGCGCCGCGGGAGCGGCAGGGGCTGCCGGAGCGGCGGGGGCCGCACCGTCGATGTTGTTGAAGTAACGGAAGAAGGTCGAATCCGGCGACAGGACGAGTGTCGTGCCGTTGCCATTCAGCGCGTTGGCATAGGCCGACATCGAGCGGTAGAACTCGAAGAAGTTGGGATCGCGCTGGAAGGCCTCGCCGAACACCTTGTTACGCTCGGCATCGCCTTCACCGCGCAGCACTTCGGACTGGCGACGAGCGTCGGATTCCAGTTCCACGACCTGACGGTCGGCGATGGCGCGGCGACGCTGCGCTTCTTCGTTACCGCGGGCGCGGATCAGTTCGGCCTCGGCCAGACGTTCCGACTTCATGCGCTCGAATGTCTGCTGCGAGACTTCCTGCGTCAGGTCGGTACGGCGGATGCGGACATCCACAATGCTGATGCCGAGCGATTCCGCATCGGGGCGCAGATCGTCGCGAACTTCCTGCATCATCGACGCGCGTGCATCCGACAGCGCCGATTCAAAGCCGCGCAAACCGTAGACCCGGCGCAGCGAGGCGTCGAGGCGGGTGCGCAGGCGCGATTCCGCAGACATCTGGTCGCCCGACACCGTTTGGCGGAAGCGGCGCGCATCCGTGATGCGATAGACCACGAAGGCATCGACCTCGTAGAACTTACCGCCGGAGACCTGAACGCGGATATTGTCATGATCGAAACGCAACGCGCGGTTTTCGACATATTGGACGCGATCGGCATCCATGAAGGCGAAGGGCAGCTTGAAGTACAGGCCCGGCGACGTTTTCACGTCCTGGATCTGACCGAAGCGGACCACGATGGCCTGCTGGCGCTCATTGACGACGAAGATCGAGGAATAACCCAGGAAAAGCAGGATGGCGAGACCGACGAGAACGGCCGTAAGACGGTTGCTCATATCAGTTGCCTCCCTGCTGTGCTGCGCCCGGATTGTTGCGCATGATCTCGTTCAGAGGCAGATAAGGCACTACGCCCTGTTTCTCGTCGATGATGATCTTGTTCGAGCCCTTGAGGACCTGTTCCATCGTTTCGAGGAACATGCGCTGACGGGTCACGTCAGGCGCCGTGCGATATTGGTCATAGATCGAAACAAAACGCTGCGCTTCACCCTGTGCCTCGTTAACGACGCGCGACTTATAGGCGTTCGCTTCTTCGAGAATCTGCGCGGCCTGACCGCGCGCGGCACCGAGCTTCTGGTTGGCGTACTGGTTGGCTTCCTGAACGAAACGATCTTCGTCCTGTTCGGCACGCTGCACTTCATCGAAGGCGTCGGCCACTTCACGCGGCGGAGCTGCATCTTCAATAGCCACGGCATTGATGGAGATGCCGGCGCCATAACCGTCCATCGTGGACTGGATGATGCTGCGCACATCGGCCGCAATCGCCTGACGGTTATCGCGGAAAATATCCTGTGCCGGACGACGACCGACGACCTCGCGCATGGCGCTTTCGGAAACCTGCTGCAGGGTTTCAGCCGGCGTGTCGACGTTGAAGAGATAGGATTTCGGATCGGAGACCGTGTAGAGCACCGAGAACTGGACGTTGACGATGTTCTGGTCGCCGGTCAGCATCACGCCGCTGGATGACGACGAAGACGCACGCGAGCCGATATTCTGCTGCTGCTCCGTGACCTTGACGATTTCCACCGTCTCGATCGGCCAGAGATGGAAATGCAGGCCCGGCATCGAGATTTCGTCCTTGGGACGGCCGAAACGCAGCTCGACGCCGCGCTCGTCCGGCTGGACGGTGTAGATGGACTGAATGCCGATAAAAACCAGAACGACAAGAACCACGATGGCGACAACGCCGCCATTGAAACCGCCGGGCAGCACATTCTTGAA